>JAHACE010000164.1 GCA_018376005.1 Atopobium sp.
CCTCAAGGAGATTGGCGTCAATGACGTTGACGTTGTTCCAGAGCAGGCAGAGCCAGACGGAAACTTCCCCACATGCTCCTATCCAAATCCAGAGTTCCGCGAGGCACTTGAGTTGGGCCTCAAGCTTGCCGACAAGGTCAAGCCAAACCTTTTGGTGGCAACCGACCCAGATGCCGACCGTATGGGTACTGCAATCCCTCACAACGGCGATTACGTGCTGCTTTCCGGTAACGAGATGGGTGTCCTGCTTATGGACTGGCTCCTTACCATGGCTGAAGAGCGTGGCGAGAAACCCCAGGATAAGGTAGCCGTTTCTACTATCGTATCCTCTGCTATGCCCGACGTCTTGGCACGTGCTCGCGGCTTTGAGATGCGCCGCGTTCTCACTGGCTTCAAGTACATTGGCGACCAAATTGACCAGCTCAAGGATGCCGGTGAGGAGGATCGCTTCCTCATGGGCTTTGAGGAGTCCTACGGCTATCTTGTTGGCACACATGCTCGCGATAAGGACGCTATTGTCGCTACCATGCTTTGCGTTGAGATGGCTTCTTGGTACGCAGCTCGTAACATGGACCTCTACGAGGCAATGGATGCCCTGTACCAGCGCTATGGCTACTACCTCAATGGCGTTGTCAATGCTGCCTATCCAGGCGCTGAGGGCGCCGCTAAGATGGCTCAGATCATGAGCAGCCTGCGTAAGAATCCACTGGAAACGGTGGGCAACTACAAGGTTGTTGGCGTAACAGACTATGCTGAGTGTGCAGAAATGCCTCGCGTCTCGGGCCTGCAGAAAGAGGCTCCTCAGACGCTGCCAGCATCCAACGTTATTGAGTATAGGCTTGAGGGAGACAACAAGGTCATCTTCCGTCCATCAGGCACCGAGCCTAAGGTCAAGGCCTATCTCTTTGCCAACGGCAAAACTCGCGAAGAGGCTGAGGCTCGCGTTGCAGAGCTCAGCGAGGCCGCTCAGCAGGTGCTTTCATAGTTCGCCTTTACCTCTAAAACGTTTTCCACGCAATTTATTGGCGAGAAACCCGTCCAGCCCAGCATTCACCTTTTGTGGATGCTGGGTTTTTTACTCCGCGGCCTTTACCGTCACGGTATATAGGGTGTTTGCAGCGCTGGCAATAGTTTCTGCCGCCCATGGACGTGCGCTTACCTCAGGGGACAGAGGGTCGTGGACATTTACGGTGCCGTCATCGTTCTTGCTGGTTACCAAAATCCAGTGATCGCCATCAGAGCTCAGCTTATTGCCCTTAACCTCAACAAGCAGGAAGGTTTCGGCATCTAGAAGCGTGGTGATATTGTCGGCAGAAATGTTATAGCTATCAGCGGTAAGACCAAGGTTAGCTAAGTTCTTCTCGAGAAATGATCTGTTCATTCCAGAGTCGGTGTCCGTTGCCTTGGCGGTTTCAACAGCGCCCGCAATATCTGCTGGAGTCCAGTTGTTCTTTCCGGTGAGGCCCATGTATGCCATAGAGAGGGCAGTGGGACCTGAGCCCTTGGTAGCAATTACAGAACCAGCATATGAGACGCCACCCCACCTGGAGTCCCAGGTATAAAGCTGAGGAGCTGTGCCTTTGGTGATTGAATCGTCGTAGGTTTTGGCTTTGCCGTCAGAATCGGGATAGTTTGCAACAAAATCAATAGCCTCAGGGTGGGCAAGTGCCAGCTCAATGAGGCTTTTATCGCTGTATTTATCAGCGTGTTCTGCAATCCAGGCAAGGTTTTTGTTCTGATCTAGCTTGGCTGCCAGGGCTTTAGTCAGCTCCTCTGAAGTTCCCACAGCAACGCGAGAATCAACGGAGTTGACCTCTACCTCTGGAGTAGATTCTTTAGCGCAACCACGCACGCAGCTCGACACAATAAAGACCAGTAAGAGCGCCGCGATGACCGCTAGTCCAATGACAATATAGGTTCTCGTACGAGAATCAATGCGATGTAGTAGAGATTGTCTCTTAAAAAGAATGGCCTGCGAACCAAGGGTATTTCTCTTGCGACGTCTTGCCTGCCTATCAGAAATACCGCCATCACGAGGAGGACGGCGACGCATTGCAGGATCTCCGTGGGAGCCTTGTCTTCTATCAGGTGAATCATTCAGGGGCATGGTGGCCTCCAAGCCGTAAAAATAGTTTCACTCATGATGAATCATACGGCGAGAAGTGTAGGCATGCGCATAAGGGTTGATTAAGTATATTCTTTTATTCACTATCATTTGTTTTCAAAGTTAGCGAGTCGTATAAGGAAAGAAGGCGTCGTGAAGCATAGAAATGCTCGACAGGACGTGATTCGTGAGCTTGTTCGCAGCGAGTCCATCCGCACACAGCGCGATCTTGTTGACATGCTCAAAAATCGTGGCTTTGCCTGTACTCAAGCAACCGTTTCTCGTGATACTGCAGAAATGGATTTGCAAAAGCTTCCTGAGGGCGCCTATGTGCTTTCTGAAGATATGCATTTGCAGAAAATGCTCTCTGAGTTTGTGGTTGGGGCTACGGCAGCAGAGAATCTTATTGTGATTCGATGCCATCCGGGCACTGCATCAGCCGTTGCGTTTGCTCTTGACGATGTTGAGCTTGACCACGTTGTTGGCACCGTTGCCGGCGACGATACCGTTTTGATGATTGTGGATAAGACTGAGCACGCTGCAGACGTGGTGCGCATCATTACGCAGCTTGGCAATGTAGAGAGCGTTCTATAAAACACAAATCTTTTGGCGAGAAACCCGTCAAAAGCACACCTCATTCAAAAAGAAAAAGGAGCCTGCTTAGTGCAGACTCCTTTTTGTTGTAGATAAACCAGAGGTTTATGGAGTTCCTGTTCCAGTGCCCGTTCCTGTTCCGGTGCCCGTACCAGTACCAGTACCAGTACCAGGAGTGGCCGGAGTGGTAGGAGTGGTAGGAGTAGTAGGAGTAGTGGTGGTATCGTCCTCTTCCTCCTCCTCGGTAGTCTCCTCCTCTTCCTCTTCCTCGTCATCTTTCTCATTTTGCTTAGCATTAGCGGAGCCACCAACAAATTTCCAGTAACTATTAGGCTTGTAAGCAATAGTTTCAGTGGTCTTTGGGAACTCAGCGCGAGCAACGCCAGAGAGAGCTGCGTTCATGTAGTACGCCCATACGTACTGTGCAGTAACAAAGGTAGAGGACTCTCCGCCGCCGATAATAACAGGGTCACGACTATCTGGATATCCACACCAAGCTACGGTTGCAAGCTGTGGGGTATAGGCGCAGAACCAAAGGTCCTCGGAGTTATCGGAAGTACCCGTCTTACCTGCAACTGGTTGGTTGAAGGTCTTCAGGTTGTAGGCATAGCGACCAGTACCAGAGGTAAGAACGCCGCTCAGAACATCGGTAGCAGCTGCAGCAACAGCAGGACTAATTGCCTGAACTGGGTTGTCCTTGTGCTCGTAGATAACGTTGCCATTACGGTCTTCAATGCGCGTAATTGCAACAGCATCACGACGAACACCGCCTGCAGCAAGGGTTGCAAATGCGGTGCACTGCTCAATAGGGGTTACGCCCTGAGAACCAAGAGTGGTAGACAGGTATGGCTGTAGCTGAGTGCGAATACCCATGGCATAGCACGTCTGAAGGATCTTATCGATACCAATAGCTTCAGCAACCTGTGCGTAAACAGTGTTGGAAGAGTAAACCGTACCTTGACGCAGGGTAATTGCACCGTAGCTGTAGTTACCAGCGTTTCTGACCAACCAGGTTGGCGTAATTTGCATAGGGGAGTTGCCGTTAAGAACAATCTCTGGGTTCATACCCTCAGAAAGGGCTGCTACCAGCGTATACATCTTAAAACTGGAGCCCATCTGACGGTTACTACTGGTTGCGATATTGTACTGACTCTTTGAGTAGTCCTGTCCACCAACCATTGCTTTAATGTAGCCAGTTTGAGGATCAATAGAAACCAAAGCAGCGCCCAGACGAGGGTTGCCAAGCTCAGCAATACGCCTTGTAGCAGCCTCATCAGCATCTTTCTGAAGGTCAGGATCAAGCGTAGTGTAAACGCGCAATCCACCCTGAAGAAT
>JAHACE010000165.1 GCA_018376005.1 Atopobium sp.
GCTTTTTTCATAAGAAGAAGCTATGAAAAAGCCTTTTCTTTCTATTGATCAGCAAATAGAACTCTCAAATTCAAGAGGTGTTATAACAGATAAAAAGTCAGATAACTCCTATTCTGTTCTCCTTCAGAAACTTGTATACTACTTGTCTTGTATCTAACGTATGCATGACTAATTTCTTACTCACTTCGGAGGACCTATGTCATTTGAGACAGGAGTTTTTCCGGTTTTAGTTTCTGAAGATGCGGCTACTGAGTCACTATCTCCGCAGGTCAGAGGTGGTCTAAATACGTCGTCCGCTACACCTCTTCATGTTCAGCTGTCAGATTTGATGCGCGTCAAAATTCTGTCAGAAGACTGGAAGGCGGGAACGTACATTCCGTCTGAGGCCGAATTTATGGCGCAGTACGGCGTGAGCAGGGGAACCATAAGAAAAGCTATTCAATCCCTGGTCAAAGAGGGTTTACTGCTTACTCAAAAGGGTCGAGCAACGCAGGTTATCTCTAACACCGTTCGTCATGCGGCGGGAAATACTGTACTTTCGTTTGCAGCCGCACTCAGAGATGGTGGCTTTGAGTATCGAACCGAAGTCCTATTTAAGCAGGTAGTTCCTGCAGATCAAGCCGTTGCCGAGCACCTAGAGATTCCCATTGGCTCTGACGTACTCTTTTTGCGTCGTGTCAGGAGCGTCTCGGATAGACCTGTGGTGTGCCAGGAATCATGGTCCAACCTGCTTGTTTGTCCGCAGCTTGAGGAGGCAGATTTTGAGAATGAGTCGCTCTTTGACGCGGTTGAAAGAACATCTCAAAAAGAGATTGCGCGCTCTCGCATGCGCTATCAGTCGCAAATTGCAGGCAAAGACCATGCCGACTACCTACAGTGCTCCCCAAACGAGGCCTTGCTTGTACTTGAGCAGGTAATCGAGCTGTCCGACGGTAATTGCATTGAGTGGAGCCAGACTTGGCTTGCCCCGCATCAGAGTGTTGTTGGCGTATCTGAACAGGTAGATGGCTCTATTGGACCTCTGGACATCTCTTCTGTTCGTCAGTCAGAGCATGTGGATGCATCGCTGACTTCTGCAGAAACAGACTCTGAACAGCGCACGCAGTTTGAGTTTGATTTGCGTCACGAGGCGCTTGCAGTGCGTCGAGGCATTATTGAGTTGGCACATCGTTACAGTTCAACGCCATTTCACATTGGCGGAGCGTGTTCTGTGGCAGACATTGTTTCTGTGCTTTTGAGCAAGGTTATGCAGGTGAGCCACAGGGATTGCGAGTGGGAACTCAGAGACCGCTTGATTCTCTCTAAGGCTCACACATCGCTGGCTCTGTTTCCAGCTCTTTTACGTGCAGGAATGATCTCCCAAGAGGATATTGACCGCGGAGTCTTTGGACCCGATGCCGTCCTCTTTAAGCATCCGCTTCGAGACCCTCAGCGCGGCTTTGAAATCTCCGGTGGCAGCCTTGGCATGGGCTTGGGCTACGCCGCTGGCCTGGGGCTAAGCCTTCGCAGAAAAGATCTTCCTTCTCGCGTTTTTTGTATTTTGGGCGACGGTGAGTGTGACGAGGGTTCCATTTGGGAGAGTGCTGCGTTTATCGGCCATAACCAGCTTTCTAACGTGACGGTCATTGTTGATCAGAATCGCATGCAGCTGGACGGCCCTTGCGCGTCCATTTTGGACACCGGCTCAATTGCAAGAAAGTTTGATGCGTTTGGTTTCGAGTCCGTCGAGGTAGATGGCCATGATGTGCTTGCACTGTACGACGCATTAAAGCAGCAAACTTCAAGGCCTCGCGCGATTATTGCGCACACCATCAAGGGCAAAGGGCTCTCGTTTGCCGAGAATAACGTCTCGTTCCACGACGCGTGCGTGACGGATGACCTCTATGAGCAGGCATTGCTTGATCTAAAAGTTGCAGAGGAGGCATGCTCATGCTAGATACATCTTTGCAGCCAGCGCAGATTTCTGCCGGAGAAGCGCAGATGCTTGCGGGTATGAATACAAAAGAGGTATTTGGTTGGGTAATGGGTAAGCTCGCTGAAGATGACGAGCTGCTAACCGTTGCTGTTGCCGACTATGGTCGTCGTTTGAACCTGGATCGCTTCCGTGAGCTTAGACCAGACGGCTACATCCAGTGTGGAATTGCAGAGCAGAACCTTATTGAA
>JAHACE010000166.1 GCA_018376005.1 Atopobium sp.
ACGAGCGCGAGCTTCCTCAAAGGTTGGTGCAAGCGCAGTGACGTTGAGCACGCGGCCGCCTGCTGTGACAATCTTTCCGTCCTCGGTCTGAGCAGTTCCTGCATGGTAGACAGAAACCCCCTCAAGCTGCTGAGCAGCCTCAATACCGGTAATCTCCTTGCCCTTCTCGTAAGAGCCAGGATATCCGGCGCTTGCCAGAACAACAGAAACAGCCACTGTATCAGACCAGGAAACCTGCTGATGACGGAGGGTACCGTTGTCGCAAGCCATCAAAATTGAAACCAAATCGCCCTGGAGGCGAGGCAGTACAACCTGAGTTTCTGGATCGCCAAAGCGAGCGTTAAATTCAAGAACCTTAGGGCCGTCTTTGGTCAGCATAAATCCGCCGTAAAGGCAGCCAGAATAGTTGATACCCTCTTTTTTGAGCTGGTCAACAACGCGCTGCTCAATGGCAATCATCCGGGAAAGTTCTTCATCAGTCACAAAAGGAACAGGAGAATAGACGCCCATTCCACCGGTGTTAGGTCCCTTATCGTCGTCGTAAGCACGCTTGTGATCCTGGGCTGTTGCCAGCGGAACAACGTACGTTCCGTCAGTCAACGCAAGTAGCGAGCACTCTGGCCCCTCAAGGAACTCCTCAACAACAACGGTTGCTCCTGCATCGCCAAAGTGACCAGAGAAACATTCGCGAACACCTTCAAGGGCCTGCTCAAGCTCAGTTGCAACAATAACACCTTTACCTGCAGCAAGACCGTCTGCCTTAACAACAACAGGTGCGCCGATGTGGCGAACATACGCCTCGCAAGACGCCTGGTCTGTGAAAGACTTCCATGCAGCAGTTGGAACGTTTGCTCGCTCCATAACGCCCTTGGCAAACGCTTTTGAGCCCTCCATCTGGGCTGCATTCTGGTTAGGGCCAAAGCATGCAATACCAGCCTGACGGACGGCATCTGCAACGCCCACAACAAGAGGTGCTTCGGGGCCAATAACTACCAGGTTAATACCCTTTTCCTTAGCAAAAGAAACAACCTCGTCAGGGTTATTTTGATCAATAGGAGCAATCTCTGCCTGGGCAGCCATGCCGCCATTACCTGGAGCAACGTAAATTTTTCCTGCGCGAGGCGATTCCTGCAGCTTAGTTAAGAGGGCGTGCTCACGACCACCTGCGCCAAGCAACAAAATATCAACGGTGTCATTCATAAGTACTCCAGCCTTCTGATACAACGCCTTTGGGATACAAGCAACGCCAACAGCGCCTTCTCCAAGATGTTTTTTAAACTCAGGAGAAGCAAGTCTTTCTGCAATACATTCTGCATCATATTCGTTGGTTTTAAGCGGCTTTTTGAGATGCTTTTCTATGCGTTTCTCGCCACTTGAAATCACTACATACTTGAGCTCGCCGCGCTTTACAAAACAAGCGCTCATAAGGCGAGAAATTCTTGCTGCTAGATCGGTAAAATCTGATGAGCGAGCCACCTCTGTACATTTTCCGCCAACCAAGCGATACAAATACATATCGTTTGAGATGCGCCTATGCAAACGCTCAAGTCGAAGTCGCAACGAAAGCCTGGGGCGTTTGTCCTTGCTTTTATGAAGGACAACCTTGTTCATTGCAATGTACATTGTGGCAACTACCTCAGCAAGCTCTTGTGCATACGCGCAAGCAGCTTCAAATGAAGCTCCGGATGCTCTTGCTACGCTTAAGCGCTCAAGCATGATTCCCATAGCAGTAGGCATATTTCCACTATCTACCAGGCAAATTGAGCTTGAAATATCAGGATTGTTCTGACAAGCCTTTTTTGCCGTAAGAAACGAGTCAGAAAAATCTGAATACACATGGAGCGAGAGGATCTTTTGAACTCCTGACTCAAAAATGCCTCGGTAAAACTCGCCTACCTGATCAGCATCTGAACTCAGAGCTCCAGGTATTACAGAAACCCCCAGGGCTTCAAGCTGGGAAGCTTCAAGCCCACAGGGGTTATCGCAAACTATTGCAAAAATTGAGCAGTCCGAAGACGCCACGGGTTACCTCCAGTAGCGGTCGATTGTCTGCTCGCGATCTGGACCAACGGTGATGATAGAAACGCGTACACCAGCAAGTTGCTCCAGGAAGTCAATGTAGTCCTTAGCCTCACGAGGCAGCTGGTAGAAGTT
>JAHACE010000167.1 GCA_018376005.1 Atopobium sp.
ATTTCCCAGATAAGAATTGCAATATACATGGGCCAGAAGCGTGCTAACTCTTCGCCTAAATCAAATATTTTTGCGCCAAAAGTAGGGCCATGAACAATGTATTTTAGGCTTGAGAGTCCGTGTAAGAAACTGAATCCAGTAAGAGAAATAGAGTGAGACTCAGTAGGGAAAAATCCTAGGTAAAAAGTACCTTGTGGAACATGCTGGTTATACGTATAAATAAAAATCAGAGCAATATTTACCAGTAAAAAGAGATTAAAGCCGACGTAATTCATCATCTTACGCCACCAAAATCCCCAGGTAATTACTCCAGCTGTCGACGAATCAGAGGGAGTAAAGAAAGGCTTTTTATGCTCTTGTATGGTGGACTGGTTATGCTTCTCTGATGACATATCCGACTCCACGAACAGTAGTAATTAGCTTGATGTTATAGCGGTCGTCAATTTTTGCACGTAGATGGGCAATATGTACATCCACGTTATTAGTTTCTCCGGCAAACTCATAACCCAAGGCTTCAGAAGCAATACGCTCACGGCTCATAACAACACCAGCGTGTTCCATAAGCATACGGAGGACTTCAAATTCCTTAGTGGTGAGTTCGATTGTATCGTTCTTGACACAGACTTCTCTACGATCAACATCAAGCGAGACACCTTTAATTGTAAAGGTGCTTGTAGCAGCTGTTTGAGGAATTGTCGGGGAGTTTAAACTGTCTGCCTCATGATGCTTAAGGGCCACTCGAATGCGGGCGAGAAGTTCCTCTATCGCAAAAGGTTTGGTGAGGTAGTCATCTGCCCCTGCATCCAGACCAGCTACTTTATCCATAACCGAATCACGAGCAGTGAGCATGATAGTTGGCGTGTTTTTCTCGCGACGAATCCTTCTAAGAACTTCTAGACCATTAAGCTGGGGGAGAAGTACATCAAGCAAGATAAGGTCGTAGTCATTTGACAGTGCTTTTTCAGCTCCGGTTCTTCCGTCAAGAGCTTTGTCTACTTCATAGCCCTCATGTTTAAGCTCGAGTTCTATAAAGCGTGCAATTTTTTCTTCATCTTCAACGATAAGAACCTTAATCATTTTCTCGCCTAAATATCGAAGTTTTCTATTTTAGGTTTGGAACCAATTGCATTTTATTTTTTGTCGATAACATCTTTTTTGATGGAACCCGCTGCATCTGCAGCCTTATCCATCGCCTCATTTACATCAACAACAATAGGATAAGCTCCCTGGATGTGATAGCGCATTTCAAAGAACAGACCAATGATGAGCAGCCAGAATGTAGCACCCCAGAGGAATAGACCAACAATTGGAATAATTACTGGCATGGCCATGAACTGCTCACCACGACGAGTAACAATGAATTTCGTTTCCACACTTTTATGGAACAGCTCTTTGCACTTCTCCCAGAGAGAAGACATATTCTCTGAGAAATCAGACTTTTTGCTTGATTCTTGGTAGGCAATTTGAGCTGCTTCCATTTCTGGAGAAACGTCTGACTGTGCAGCTGACTCAGTAGTATAGTTTGCAGTCTGCTTAGTGGACTTGCCCTGCTTCTCGAGCCAAATAATTGCATCAAGAACATTATCATCACAAGCGTCAAGTGCTGCCTTTGCGTCCTCGTAGCTTACGCCGCACTTCTCGCGAATTACCTCAACCTTATCTAGCTTTTCCATGATCAGTTTCCTTTCGAGATGTTAAAGACGCCTCTCGTCTTCGTGATACATGGTCTCTTATAAAGATTAACCAATTATTGAGGTTAGATTAAGCTTTCATAAGTATTTTAATGAGATTGTTTACACGTCTCAATTACAGGTAGCGCGCTTACCACTTACCGATTACTTATAAAACTAGCTTGTTTTAGCTATTCAGCAGTTTGAAACTATTAAATAGTTATATATAGCTAACTTATGGCAGTTGAAGTCTTGCTTTCTCTGTCAAAGCCAGCCTGAATAACAGACACTACATTGTGAGTTTGTGGCAGGAGGCGGTGTGGGTATGGCAAATCGTCAGAACCAAAGTGTTCAAGCTACTGAGTGCAACCAAAATACAAAACAGGATCCTCAGCAATCTGAAGTAAATCCTGTTGCAGTATTGCTCGAGTGGTCAGACAGAAAAAGTATGTACGCGCTCTCTGTCATCCTTGCTGGTATCTTTAATGGGATTCAAGAATGGCCGTTTTACCTGCATTGGGGACTTATAGCAGGTTTCAGCTACTTGATAAAGATTATCTTCCACCACCTTTCAACTATCGTTTCTCATAAGGCAACGTTTGCAACAATTGCAAACATGCGCACCCGAGTGGCAAAGAAGCTAACAACTATCCCCATGGGATATGTGCTTGATACGCCTTCCGGCTCTCTCAAACGCTTGTTAGTCGAGAAGATCGATAGTATTGAAACCACACTTGCTCATGCAGTTCCTGAGCTCACTTCAAACCTTACGGCTGCTTTTGCGGTTTTTGTGTACCTCATTGTTTTAGACTGGCGACTTGCTCTTGCTGCTTTGCTCACTATTATTGTGGGACTTGCCTGTTTATCAGGCATGATGAAAGACTACGAGTATTGGTATCAGAATACTATCGTAACTGGTAAAGAGATGAATAATGCTTCAGTTGAGTATGTGTCAGGAATTGAGGTAATTAAGGCTTTTGGGCAGTCCGCTAGCTCTTACGAGAAGTTCTCAAAAGCTGTTTATGCCTCTGCCCATGCTTTTATTGATTGGATGAGTCACTGCCAAATTTGGCAGGATGCCATGTTGTCAATTGCTCCTGCAACGTTAGTAACGGTATTGCCTCTGGGATGCTTGTTTGTGCTTCAGGGAACTCTTTCTCCTTCTACGTTTGTTATGTGTGCCGTGCTTTCTTTAGGAATTTTTCAGCCGCTCTTTGAAGCAATGAGCTTTATGGATTCTCTTGCGCAGGTAGGCTCTGTTGTCAAAGAAATCTCTGAGGTTTTGAATTACCCAGATCAGATGAGAGCCACGGCTCCCTGCACACTTGAAGGGACTGAAATTAAGTTAAGTGATGTTCGTTTCTCGTACGGAAGCAATGAAGTAATCCATGGGATTACTTTAGATATTGAGCCAGGACAAGTTACGGCACTTGTTGGTCCAAGTGGATCAGGTAAGTCTACTGTTGCACGGCTTATCGCAGGTTTCTGGGATCCAAATG
>JAHACE010000168.1 GCA_018376005.1 Atopobium sp.
CTCGTTCTCGTTCATGCAAGCGTAGACGTACTTATCGCCCACGTTGGTCTTCTCGTAAGAGAGGCCAGCGTCGTCAAATGCTTTGAACAGGCCAAAGTTACTCATGACGGTAGTGACCACGGTCTGCTTTGCCAGGCGACCATACTTGTTAAGGTAGGTGCCGCAGACGTAGAGAATCAGGTCTCCGTCAACCACGTGACCACGCTCGTCAACTGCCAGGCAGCGGTCAGCATCGCCGTCATAGGCAAAGCCCACGTCAAGGCCGTTCTGAACCACAAAGCGCTGCAGCTGGTCAATGTGGGTAGAACCGCAATCAACGTTGATGTTGAGGCCGTTTGGAGCATTGTTGATAACGTGCGTCTCGGCGCCCAGGGCGTCAAAGACAGGACGAGCAACACTAGAAGCTGCGCCGTTTGCGCAATCCAGGCCAATCTTCAGGCCCTGAAGGCTAAAACCGCAGCTAGCAATAAGGCTGGAGATGTAGCGGTTGCGGCCCTGCATGTAATCAACCGTGCGGCCAATGCTGTCACCCGTTGCCAGAGGAACATCAAACTCGCCGTCAATATAGGCCTCTACCTGCTCAAGGACATCCTCGTCCATCTTGTAGCCGTCTTTGTTGACCAGCTTGATGCCGTTATCGGTGAATGGGTTGTGAGAAGCGGTAATCATGACGCCGCAGTCAAAGGCACCGTCTACTACCTCGTAGCTAACACCAGGCGTGGGAATGACGTGCAGCATGTACGCGTCAGCGCCAGAAGCAACCAGGCCCGAGACAAGCGCGGACTCAAACATATAGCTTGACCTGCGGGTATCCTTACCAATGATGATACGAGCCTTGCGAGCCTGCTTAGCTCCGTAATACCAGCCAATGAAGCGGCCAATTTTATACGCGTGATCGACGTTCAGACCCTCGTTTGCGCGGCCTCTAAAGCCATCGGTTCCAAAGTACTTCATAAGCGTCTCCTAGCTGCGAATGTAATGTTGTCGGGTGGAGAGCAACGTGCGCGCGAAGCGCCAGCGAACTACTCGACAGGTGGGGCTTCTCGCCAGATGGCGAGAAGAACGTGCGGACTAAAACGGTTGCGTAAATATGCAAAATGCAACCATTTAAAAGTATACAAAAAAGAGACCTGCCGATATACAACAGGTCTCTTTGTGAGGACTTTTTTGGGTCCAGCGGCCTTAGCGCTTGGAGAACTGAGGACGCTTACGAGCCTTCTTCAGACCGTACTTCTTACGCTCGACCGCACGAGAATCGCGGGTGAGGTAGCCGGCCTTCTTAAGATCATCACGATACTCGCCAGCCTCAAGAAGAGCGCGAGCGATGCCCAGGCGAAGAGCACCGGACTGGCCGTTGATGCCGCCGCCATCGCAGTTTGCGAGGACGTCAAAACGACCAAGAGTATCAGTAATGCGGAGAGGTGCGGTTGCGTTGTCTACGAGCTGCTGGCGACCAAAATACTGGACTGCCTCGCGGCCGTTAACGGTAACCTTACCAGTTCCAGGAACAAGACGAACACGAGCGACGGCCTCTTTACGACGGCCGGTGCCGGTGTAAACAGCGGTGTTATCTGCCATCGTTTAGCCCTCCAGCTCAATCTTGACGGGATTCTGTGCAGCATGTGGGTGCTCAGCGCCGGCGTAAACCTTAAGCTTCATACCCTGCTTGCGACCAAGAGTGGTCTTAGGAAGCATGCCCTTGACTGCGTGCTCAACAACACGCTCTGGGTGCTTCTCCATCTCTTCCTTGAAGGAAGTGATCTTCAAGCCACCAAGGTAGCCGGAGTGACGCCAATACTCCTTGTGATCAGCCTTAACACCAGTAAGGACGATCTTGTCTGCATTGATGATGACAACAAAGTCACCAGTATCAGCGTTTGGGGTGTACTGTGGCTTGTTCTTACCACGAAGAATCATGGCAGCCTTTGTAGCCAGACGACCGAGCGTTGCGCCCTCAGCGTCGATGAGCACCCACTTGCGCTCGACTTCGCCAGCCTTGGCGAACTGAGTCGACTTCTTCACTTGACTCCTCCTACGAATTACGAGTTGATAACCCCTGGACGGGTCATCGATGCTTTTTCTTGTCAGAGATTACGGGGCTCTGTGGAAAAGCCTTAAAAGTATACTCCACTCTTTAGCACATTGAAAAGCCGTCCACAGCACAAGAACAACCACTTGGCCTGCTGTGTGGTGCATTTTGTTTCGACTTTTTATTTCATAGGGCGAGAAGTGCGGGCGTGCTCGTATGTTAACACCAAGGTCAAAGCTACAACGTCAGGAGGAAACAATGCGTGACACAGATTTTGTCGCACGTTTGCACCGGAACATTGCGTTGCTGGGCGGCCAGCTCAAAACCCGCTTCAAGAACCATGTTGTTCTGAGCACCTCGCTTGCTCTGTTTGCGGCGCTTTTACTGGTGATTCCATTTTATGGTTGCTCACCAGCCGCTACTATGACGTCTACCTGCCTGCAGACTACGAGTCCAATCCCGATAAGACGTATCCTGTTATTTACATGCTGCATGGCCTGTATGGCAATCACCGCAATCTGCTGGAGCGCTTTGATTCGTCTGCCATGCTTGACGAGGCTATTCAAACCGCTGGTCAGGGAGCTATCGTAGTCTTTGTCGACGGCTTTAACAGCTTCTACATTGACTCTGCCGACCGCGGCCTCAAGATGGAATCTGCAATTATGAACGACCTGGTACCTTACATTGAGAGCACGTATCGCGTGTCAAAAGATCGCAAAGATCACGCAATCGGCGGCATTTCTATGGGCGGTTATGGTGCGGCACGATTTGTTTTGCACCACTCCGATTACTTTAGCAAGGGCATTTTGCTCTCGCCTTCTGTTTGGACCACACTTGCTGACGACAACTTTATTTACACGTCTCAGCACGCCTTTAGCGACGGAACCACCAGCTGGTCATGGGATCTGTACAAGCAGCTATTCCCAACCCAGTATCTTGGTGAGGTTGATCCAAGTCAGGTTTCGTTCTTTGTGGCAACAACTTCCGACGACGGCGTAGTACCTGTTGCTGACGTCGACGCCTTTGTTGAGCAGCTCAAAAATGCTGGTATCAAC
>JAHACE010000169.1 GCA_018376005.1 Atopobium sp.
GAGGCAAAAAACACACCTAAGTCCAATAATCTGCAAGATATAGAGGTTTTGAGTGCAATGTATACGCCTTTTGAGCAGATTATCTGACATAGGTGTGTTCTCGCGTTCCACGTCGCACCCTCGCATCTCGCATCGCGCTCTCGCGCACCACGTCGCGCCCACGCACACCACGTCGCACCCTCGCGTTCCGCATCGCGCCCTCGCGTCCCGTATCGCACAGGCACACCGCGTCGCACCCTCGCGCACCGGATCGCACATGCGTGCAGTGCAACGCGACCTCGCGTTTTGCAGACATATCCTCTTTCCAGCTTCTCTACTGTGGAGTCCTCGCTATATTTCATTAGAATGGACTGTGTGAATATTTCATCTGACAGCCCCTTAAGGAGGAGCACATGGCAGAGTTTGTCTATCAGATGTACAAGGCCCGCAAAGCTGTCGGCGAGAAGGTCATCCTTGATGACGTCACCGTCGGCGTGTACCCTGGCGCAAAAATCGGCGTTGTGGGTCCAAACGGAATGGGAAAGTCTACCCTGCTCAAGGTTATTGCCGGCATGGAGGACGTCTCTAACGGCGAGGCAAAGCTTACCCCAGGTTACACCGTTGGCCTGCTCCAGCAGGAGCCGCCGCTGGATGAGACCAAGACGGTCAAGGAGAACATCGAGCTTGCCTTCGGTGACCTGCTTGCCAAGATTGCACGCTTCAATGAGATTGGCGTTGAGATGGGCAATCCTGACGCCGATTTTGACGCGCTCATGGCAGAGATGGGCCAGCTCCAGACCGAGATTGACGCAGCTAACGGCTGGGACCTGGACAGCCAGCTCTCTCAGGCAATGGATGCGCTCCAGTGCCCAGACCCAGACTCTCCCGTCACCCATCTCTCTGGTGGCGAGAAACGCCGTGTAGCCCTGTGTCGTCTGCTTCTCGAGGCACCTGACCTGCTGCTTCTTGATGAGCCCACCAACCACCTTGACGCGGAGTCGGTGCTCTGGCTTGAGAAGTTCCTGCACGATTACCCCGGCGCTGTCATGGCCGTCACGCACGACCGCTACTTCCTCGATGACGTCGCCGAGTGGATCTGTGAGGTTGACCGCGGACAGCTCTATCCTTACGAGGGCAACTACTCAACTTACCTGGAGAACAAGGCCGCACGTCTCGAGGCTCAGAACCAGCAGGACGCCAAGCGCGCAAAGAAAATGCGTGCTGAGCTGGAGTGGGTTCGTTCGTCTCCTAAGGCTCGCCAGGCAAAAAACCGCGCGCGTCTTGACCGCTATGAGCAGATGGAAGCAGAGGCTCGTGCATCCAAGAAACTCGACTTCACCGAGATCCAGATTCCTGTGGGTCCGCGTCTGGGCCAGAAGGTCCTGGAGGCCGATCACATCCACAAGGCCTTTGGCGACCGCGTTCTTATCGACGACCTCTCGTTTAGCTTGCCAAGAAACGGCATTGTTGGCGTGATTGGTCCCAACGGTGTTGGTAAATCCACGCTGTTCAAGGCTATTGTTGGCCAGGAGGAGCTCACTTCCGGCACGCTTGAGATTGGCGAGACGGTTCAAATTTCTTACGTTGACCAGCTCAGGCAAGGAATCGATCCAGATAAAACTATCTGGGAGGTTGTCTCTGACGGAAACGACTTTATCAAGGTGGGAGACACGGAGATTCCAAGCCGCGCCTATGTGGCCAGCTTCGGCTTTAAAGGACCTGACCAGCAGAAACGCGCTGGCGTCCTTTCTGGTGGCGAGAGGAACCGTCTAAACCTTGCCCTTACGCTTAAGCAGGGTGGAAACCTACTGCTTCTGGACGAGCCTACCAACGACCTCGATATTGAGACGCTGGAAAGCCTTGAGGATGCACTTGAGCGCTTCCCAGGATGCTCGGTGGTAACCAGCCACGACCGTTGGTTCTTGGACCGCATTGCTACGCACATCCTTGCGTGGGAGGGCGACGACGAGAACCCAGGTAAGTGGTTCTGGTTTGAGGGTAACTTTGAGGCTTACCAGGCTAATCGTATCGAAAGACTTGGTCAGGAGGCTGCTCGTCCTCATCGCATTCACCGCAAGCTCACCCGCGACTAACGTATAGGTGGCGCAAGCGCAGCGCATTCAAATAGAAGATAAAAATAGTAACTATTTTTATCATTTTCTCATTTTTTGAGAAAAAGTTATGAGGAAAGAGAAGAACATGGCACTTGACACAAACGTTGGCAACATCCTTAATCTGCAGATCAACAAAGAGTTCTATTCCGCTTATCTGTATCTGACCTTTGCAGATTTCTATGAGGAGCAGGGTCTGAAGGGCTTTGCAAACTGGTATGTCATCCAGTCTCAGGAAGAGCTTGCTCACGCACGTATCCTTCGTCGTTACCTGCTTGATAACGATTGGACTCCAACCATGGAGGCAATCGCAAAGCCAGACCTTACCTTCTCCAAGGTAGTTGAGCCAATCAAGGCAGCTTATGAGCACGAGCAGTTCATTACTGCAAGCATTAACGAGTGCTATGCCGTTGCTCAGAAGGTAAACGATTTCCGTACTATGCAGCTGCTTGACTGGTACGTTAAGGAGCAGGGTGAGGAAGAGGCAAACGCTGCCGATCTTCTCAAGGCAGTGGAGCTCTTTGGTGGAGATCCAAAGAACCTGTTTGATCTTGACCGCGAGAACGCTGCTCGCGTCTTTGTGGCTCCTACTATGCCAATGTAAGCTCGCTGCGCTTTTGCGTTATTGCTTACAGTGGAGTTTCAATAGCCTCTGATTTGTTCGAAGAGGAACCTGATAGCTCAGCAAAGATGGCACCGCCTATGATGCAGGCGGTGCCTATTATTTTGAGAAGACCAAAAGGCTCGCCAAGGATAAGTGCCGAGAAAATAACTGCA
>JAHACE010000170.1 GCA_018376005.1 Atopobium sp.
CCTTGCAGAGCATTACGCCAGCTTAAAAGATACAAAAGCTACGCTGAAGAACTGGTTTGCAGAAGACCCTCAGCGTGTCCAGAATCTTACGTTTGAGCTAGATCAGTTCCATATTGATCTTTCCAAAAACCTTGCCACGCAAGAGACACTTAATCTTCTGTGTGACCTTGCTAAAGAGGTTAAGCTTGAAGAGCGTAGAGACGCTATGTATGCCGGCATGCACATCAATACTACTGAAGACCGAGCAGTTCTTCATACAGCACTTCGTCGTCCCGCATCTGAGGCTGGCACGCTTATTGTTGATGGTCAAGACGTTGTCGCTGACGTTCATCAGACGCTGAACAAGATGTATGCCTTCTGCGATCGAGTTCGCTCGGGAGAGTGGAAGGGCGTTTCTGACAAGCCTATCAAGACGGTTGTAAGCATTGGTATTGGCGGCTCTGACCTTGGTCCTGTTATGGTCTACGAGGCCCTAAAGCCTTTTGCAGACGCTGGTATTACTGCTCGCTTTGTCTCCAACATTGACCCTGTTGACCTTGGCGAGAAAACCGAGGATCTTGATCCAGAAACAACACTCTTCGTTATTGTTTCCAAGACCTTTACTACGCTTGAGACTCTTACCAATGCCCGTTGTGCTCGCACATGGCTTTTGGAAAAGCTTGCTGAGCAGGGCGTTATTGATGGCTCTGATTCTCAGAATGCAGAGGCTATTCGCAAGCATTTTGTTGCTGTCTCCACTGCACTTGATCTGGTAGAAGACTTTGGTATTGACCCACAGAACGCCTTTGGTTTCTGGAATTGGGTTGGCGGCCGTTATTCGGTTGATTCTGCAGTTGGTCTGGTACTGGCAATTGTTTTTGGTCCACAGCGTTTTGCAGAGTTTCTTAGCGGCTTTAACGCAGTTGATGAATACTTCAAGACAACCCCTCTGAGGCAAAATGTTGTTGCTCTTATGGGTCTCTTAAATGTTTGGTACGTTAATTTCTTTGGCGCGGCATCTCATGCGGTACTTCCATACAGCCAGTACCTGCATAGATTCCCTGCATATCTCCAGCAGCTTACCATGGAGTCCAACGGCAAGTCTACGCGCTGGGATGGCACTGCGGTTACCTCTAACACAGGTGAGATTTTCTGGGGAGAGGCTGGTACCAACGGTCAGCATGCTTTCTACCAGCTTATTCACCAGGGAACTCAGATTATTCCTGCTGATTTTATTGCGTTTGCAAATACTGCTTTTGCTACAAAAGATGCAGACCTTGATGTCCACGAGCTCTTCCTCTCCAACTTCTTTGCACAGACCAAGGCTCTTGCTTTTGGCAAGACCGCTGATGAGGTCCGCGCTGAGGGAACTCCAGAATGGATGGTTCCTGCACGCGTCTTTGAAGGAAATAGGCCAACTACCTCCATCTTTGGTAAAGAGCTTAACCCACGTGCCGTTGGAACGCTCATTGCGCTCTATGAGCACATTACCTTTGTTGAGGGTGTAGTGTGGGGCATTGATTCGTATGATCAGTGGGGCGTTGAACTTGGTAAACAGCTTGCAAAACAGATTTTCCCTGCAATTCATAACGATGAAGAACTAGCAAAACAAGACGCTTCTACTCAGTCTCTTGTTGCGTTCTATCGCAGAAATAGAAGGTAATTGCATAGTTTCTTATTTCATTGGGTATATAAAGGACAATAAGACCAATGAAAGGAGTCTTAAGTATGTCTAATGAAGAGAAGATTGATCAGGCCAAGAGTGCAGTAAAAGAAGCTTTTGGAAAAGTAACTGGTGACAAAAAAGTCGAGGTAGAAGGCGCTGTAGAAAAGGCTGCTTCAAAGGTTAAAGAAGTTGCTGAAGATGTTAAGGATGCTGTAGAAGGCGCTGTTGAGGGTGTAAAGAATTCTGTAAAGCAGGATGAAGAGTAGTTTAACTTACACAGGCTTTATATGATAACTATCAGTAGCAAGCCAAATAGGCTTGCTGCTTTTTCATTTCGAGGCTTTAGCCTGTTGAGCGCGAGAAGCGCGCGAAACACAAAACCACCCGCTATTGAACTGCCTCCCATTTCTTGGACATAAGAAATGGGAGGCTTTTTATGCGTATGGATTGTAGGGTAAAGCACGATGTAGAGGTGAGGAGAAAGGCAGTA
>JAHACE010000171.1 GCA_018376005.1 Atopobium sp.
GGTCCTACCACAACTTTTTTGATAGAAATCAACTGCGCCATTTCAACCTCTTTCTATTGGCTCACTCTATTGTAATCATTCTTTTAGTTATTCATTTTCTGATGTGTCAGAGTTTTCGCCGGCTGGCTCAGATTCACCGTCTACCTGTGGTTCTGGTGCAATTACACGCAACAAAGATAGTCGGCGACGACGCATCGACTGCACGCGGAACACGTAGCCATCCTTCTCAAAAACCTCACCTGGACGAGGCAAATGATTTGCCAAATCCAGCACAAAGCCCGCGATAGTCTCGTACTCCTCGGATTCCCCGACCGGCCATCCAAGTTCAGCTGCGTCATTGAGCGAGAAGCGACCATCTACCAGCCACTCTCTATCAGAGAGCTGCGTCAGATACTTGTTGTCCGGATCAAACTCATCCTCAATCTCGCCGACAATCTCCTCGACGATGTCCTCAACGGTAATGACACCCGCAGTTCCACCGTACTCGTCAACCACGATGACCATCTGATCGCGACTTGTCTGCATCTCAGTGAGCAGCGGAATGATGTCTTTGGTATCGGGTACGTAGTCAGCAGAACGCACGAAGCGCGCGATCTTCTCGTCACTATCGTGCTGGTCAAGCGCTGGCTCCAGCAAATCTTTGATGTGAGCGATACCCACGATGCGGTCGATATTCTCGTGGTAGATAGGGATGCGCGAGAAACCTGTTTGGCGCATGACGCGCAGGACCTCGGCGATAGTTGCGGTGTCTTCCATGGCGGTCATGTCAACGCGCGGGACCATTACCTCACGGACAACGGTGTCGCCCATCTCGATGACCTCGTGGATCATGGATTTTTCTTCTTCAGAGAGGTCCTCGGAATCCTTGACAATGTAGCGGAGCTCTTCCTCGGTGACCTCTTGATGGTCGTTGGTAGTGTCAATGCCCATGAGCGTGGTAACCGCATCTGCCGAGGCAGACGTGATGAACACGAGTGGGCGCGCAATATGCATGAATCAGCGTGGACACCAATGCTAATAAGCCAAGTGCCAAATGGCGCAGAAAGGCTTGTTGCTGCAAATGCCGAGGACGCAAAACCTACCAGGGTAATTGCGACCTGAATTGTTGCGAGGAAATATCCGCGATCAGTGGCAATGTCAATGACAGCGAGGGCTCTTGGATCGCCCTCGTCCACGTCCGCCTCAAGTGCCGCGCGACGAGAGCTAACAATGGCCATCTCGGCCGCAGAAAAGAAGCCGTTTACCAGGGTAAGCAGCAGAGTTATTCCAATACTTAACGCAATGTCCATCGAATGTATGGGCACCTACCTCTTCGAAGTTACTTTTTTGTACAGACTATTGTACTCTAACGCGCTCTACCTTGTAGTCTTCAGGAATTTGACACAGTCTCGCCATGAAACGCTGGGAGGCTGGCGGTGTCGGAAACGGCAGCGTGATGGCGCCGGTTGAATATGTGGTTGTGCAGTGGCTGCGCGACAGGTGCAACGATACTATTATGATGGCACCGATCGCTGTTTTCTCCGTGGATTTGGCTAACAAACAGCTGTCGGTTCTGGTTATCAAGCAGTTCTCAATATTTGATGCAAAATTTTGAATAACTTACCTTAATAATTCATCCACATGAATACGTAACTTTTACGCCTAAAATTATGTGCCCAAAACGGTAAAAAATGCGTTTAGTTGGGGTTGAAAATTAAAAATTTGCCAAAATAACCCCAACTAAGACGATTTTTTACCGCGCTGAAAATTTTTATCAGGGCAAACGCTATATGCAGAAACCTGTATTCCCCAACTAAACGGATTTTTTACCACTTCAGCGTCATTCGGACCATCTTAGGGCACTTTTTAGGATGTAGCGGAGTTACCACTCCAAGGCTAACCTGCTGAATCTCAGTATTTTCAGGTTTACTAACCTCTAGCCGTCAATTACCTACTAATTGACCTGCAACGATATGTGCTCTTCCCCGCTTGTCCATTCTGCTCCCTCTACAGCAAAAGACCCCCACATTCAGCATGAATGTGGGGGTCTTGCTCAATATACCGCTAGATTAGAGCTGCTTGCCAGCCTCGATCAGGTCCTTGACCTGCGCACGAACGGCGTCCAGGTCCTCGTCGGAAGGAAGCCAACCGATAGCGTGAACAGGCAGTGGCATGGTGAACTCTGCTGCCTCAAGCTCGGCCTGAACCATCTTTGGTCCAAGTGGAGCCCAACCGTAAGAACCAAACGCAAAGCCAATACGGTGGTCATTCTTTGGAGAAAGACCGCTCATATAGGTCAGGAAGGAAGAAACGGTAGGCAGGAACTTAGAGTTCAGCGTAGGCGAACCAACGCAGACATACTTGGAATCCAAGAAGTGATACATGACGTTAGAGATGTGAGTCTCTTTGAGGTCGATGAGCTGGGCAGGAATGCCTTCAGCCAAAAAACCGTCCAGGAGAGCATGAGCCATCTTGTCGGTTGAACCCCACATGGAGTCGTACACGACCAGGGCTTTCTCCTCAAGCTTGCCGGTAGTCCACTCCTCGTACTTGGAGATGATGTCGGCAATGTGGGAACGCCATGCAACGCCGTGAGCTGGGGCGATAATATCGATGTTCTCCAGACCAATGCCCTTAACTGCGGTAACAGCAGAGTCAGCCTGACGACCGTAAGGGAGAACGATGTTTGCATAGTACTTGCGAGCCTGCTTCATAACCTCGCAGTAGTCGGACTCGTCCTCAAAGCGAGTGGTTGAAGCGTAGTGCTGACCAAATGCGTCATTGGAGAAGAGGATCTTATCGTAGTCGGAATACGTGACCATGTTGTCTGGCCAGTGGACCATTGGGGTCTGCACAAAGGTCAGGGTGCGCTTACCAATGTTGAG
>JAHACE010000172.1 GCA_018376005.1 Atopobium sp.
TCCCTCGGTTATACTAGCCGATACGGCGTTTTTTCTGAACGCTTTTACAGGAAAAGATTTTCTGGGGGTTTATATGATTTTAGGACTTGGTATTCCTGAGCTTCTGATTATTGTTGTTATCGTCATGGTTCTCTTTGGACCTAAGAACCTTCCAAAGCTCGGCAAGGCTGTCGGCGAGACCGTTAAGAGCGTTCGCGAGGGCATGGAGTCTGAGACCAAGGAAGAAGCCAAGGAGCCAGAGGCTGAGGTCGTTGAGGACGAAGAGTCCAAAAAGGCTGAGTAACCCCATCTCACACGTATAGACCGACTGACCCATCAACAGAAAGAACACGATGGACACTACTAAAGAGATTGTACTTACCCCAGAAGGCCGTCAGAAGCTTGTCGATGAGCTGGCTTATCGTGAGGGCGAGAAACACGACGAGATTGTTGAGCGCATCAAAGAGGCTCGTGGTTTTGGTGACCTTTCTGAGAACTCCGAGTATGATGCTGCAAAAGAAGAGCAGTCTCACAACGAGTCCCGCATCAACGAGATTCGTCAGATTCTCTCTGTCGCAAAGGTTGTCGAGGGCGGTAGCAAGCGCAATGTTACCGTTGCAATCGGTACAACGGTCGAGCTTGCTGATGCAAAAGGCAAGACAACTAAGTATGTAATTGTTGGTACTACTGAGACTAACTCCCTTGAGCACAAGATCTCTAACGAGTCCCCAGCTGGCGAGGCTCTTATTGGTCATAAGAAGGGCGACGAGGTTGAGTTCACCACGCCAAACGGCAAGGTGAAGAAGTACACCATTACCTCTATTACTCGCTAGACTGGCACAAAAGATTTTGGTCGCCCCGTGTCCGTCTGGCGCGGGGCGTTTTTACGTGGAGGATACATGTCCGAAGTAGAGAACAACATCGCTGGTAGCTCGGCCGCCGCTGACGCAACCGTCGCCGAGAACGTCGACGCAACCGAGGCCACCCCAGAGGCTTCCATCAACGACGAGCGCGCTCAGCGCCGTGCCCGTCGCCAGGCGCTCATCGACACCGGCATTGACCCATACCCAATCAAGTCCACCGTCACCGCTCACGTCGCTGAGCTGGAGGAGCGCTATGCTGACCTCGAGGACGGCCAGACTGGCGAGGAAGTCTATTCCGTAGCCGGCCGCGTTCGCGCCATCCGCAACCAGGGCAAGATTGCGTTTGTCGTGGTAGAGGACTACACCGGCCAGATTCAGCTTTTCTGCCGCATCAACAACCTTGACGAGAAGAACTGGGAGCTCCTGGGTCTTCTCGACCTTGGCGACATCATCGGCGCAACCGGCGCTATCATGCGTACGCGCCGCGGCCAGCTTTCCCTGGCAGTCACCTCGCTGGAGGTCCTCTCCAAGTCGCTGCGTCCTCTGCCTGAGAAGTTCCACGGCCTCACCGACCGCGAGGTTCGTTATCGTCAGCGCTACGTTGACCTCATTATGAACCCCGAGGTCCGCGATGTATTCCGCAAGCGCTCCCAGATCATCTCCATCATCCGCCAGTTCATGGAGGCAGACGGTTACATGGAGGTTGAGACCCCTGTTCTCCAGGAGATTCTTGGCGGCGCAAACGCAAAGCCGTTCATCACGCACTACAACGCGCTGAACACCGAGAACTACCTGCGCATTGCAACCGAGCTTCCACTGAAGCGCCTGCTTGTTGGCGGTCTTGAGCGCGTTTACGAGCTTGGTCGTCAGTTCAGAAACGAGGGCACCGACCTCACGCACAACCCAGAGTTCACCTCTATGGAGGCATACGCCGCCTACTCTGACCTGGCTGGCATGCGTGAGCTGTCCCAGAACCTCTTCCAGGAGATTGCCCGCAAGGCTTGCGACTGCGAGGAGGGCCACGAGATCATCACCTATCAGGGCGCTGAGGTTGACCTATCCGGCAACTGGCGCGTCGCGTCCCTGGCAGAGATTGCGTCCGAGGTCACCGGCGAGGAGCTCTCCATTGACACCCCTGTCGAGAAGCTCCGCGCAGTCCTGGACCGCTATGAGATTGAGTGGAATCCAGAGTGGCAGGCCGGCAAGCTGTTGTTTGAGATCTACGACGAGCTTGGCGAGAAGAGCATCGTA
>JAHACE010000173.1 GCA_018376005.1 Atopobium sp.
AAGGTACGATACACATCTTGTCTAGCAACGGCCCTCTCCTCCGTCTAGACACACCAAAGCCCGGATGCTATTGCGCGGCATCCGGGCTCTTTTTGTGCGCACGTGCGCGCATGCTGGGATTTCGAGTGCGCGGGTTTCTCGGCAGGCGGGCGCGCCGCGAGCCTGAAAAGCGCAAAGAATCTGTATTTGAGCCACCGATTCTTTGTCAAAATCAGGCAAATCCACAGTTTCTTTAACGTTTTCAGGCAGAATTTACAGATTCTTTGCAGAAATCAGGCGCACCGGACGCGCGCACCTTACAGTGCGGCGAGAAAATCCTCTGCTTGCTGAGCAATTGCCTCGTGAACCTCGGGCTCTGGCTCCCAAGTTCCCTCAGTCCAAGCGGTAACAGGAAGCGAGAAGCCATTGAACGGCTCAACTGGCTTAGTGCGCAGAGCCAGGAACTGCTGCTTTACCACGGCGAGCGATCCTGCAGTCTTGTTTCGGCCACCAACACCGCTTGCAGTAACAACCTTGCCAGCAATGGCAGTCTCTGACTTCTTCTCATAATCGGAGGTGAGCGGACGGCTCAGCCAATCCAGGATATTCTTAACGGTGCCAGGAATGCTGTAGTTGTACTCCGGAGTAAAGAGCCACACGCCGTCAGCGGCCATGACGGCATCCCTAACCTTTTGGACACCTGCAGGAGCTGGGAATTCCTCGTCCTGGTTGAGCAGAGGGACATCCAACACGTCGACGACCTCAATCTCCGCCTTGCCTTCGAGTGCCTTTGCCGCAACCTGACTCAGCGTCTTATTAAACGAGTTCTTTCGGCCAGAACCGATGATAAATACAATTTTCTTCATAAGCAGACCTCTCCGCGAATGCTGTGTAAATAAAATCATGCACGAGCAAATCTGCCCGTACATGATTTGTGTACCCAAACGTTAGCTCTGTAGTCGTATTTAACAGAAATCCGAGAAATTCGCACAGCTCTCAAGCGCTTTTACCACCTGCTCAAGACCGGTGAGATCTTCCTGGGTGAACCTTGCCACGCTCGGGCTATCAATATCCAGTACGCCAACTACCTGGTTATCCTTGACGATAGGAACGACCACCTCAGAGTTTGATGCAGAATCGCATGCAATATGTCCCGGGAACTGATGCACGTCCTCTACCAGCTGACTTGTCTTTGTTTCCGCAGCCGTGCCACACACTCCCCGACCAAAGGGAATACGCACGCAAGCAACTTTGCCCTGGAACGGCCCCAGGCGCAGCTCAGGAGTGCACGGCTCGTGGTCGCTCGGGGCCGCGTCCGGCTCCGCACCCGGGGCCGCACCCGGCTCAACACCCGTCACCGTCACAGGATCTACCAGGTAGAACCCCACCCAATTGACGTCGTCAAGCGCGTCCCACAGAAGAGCTGCAGCGTTGGACAACACCGGCAGCCAGTGAGCGTCAACCTCGGCAAGCGAGACTATCTGTTTTGCGAGTAAACCGTAGTCAGTCATGTTTACTTCTCTGGCAGAATCTCAATCCAGCAGCCATCAGGGTCTGCGATAAAGTAGAGACCCATCTTTGGGTTCTCTTTAACAATACAGCCCATCTCCTCGTGAAGTGCGTGGAACGCATCAAAATCGTCAACACGGAACGCAATGTGAGTGTCTTTTCCGCCGTTATCGTAGGGCTCCACCCAACCGCGGTTCCACGTGAGCTCCAGCTCAAATGGAGACCAGTCGTTTACCAAAAACGTGTTGGTCCAAGAACCGTCCTCTGGTCCCTTAACGCGGTCAACGCGAAATCCCAGAGCTTTCTTGTAGAACTCGACGGTTTTCTCGTTATCCAAAACGTGGGTGCAGCGGTGAACAAATCGTGCCTGCATAAATCCTCCTTTGATATCGAGAAACCCCGCTACTAGACGGGGTTTCTCGCCATATGAACTACGTGCTGGTAGATGGACTGCCAGCGGAAATCGCGTCCGACTATGCGCCCGGCTGCGCCTAGTTGAGCTCCTGCTCAAGCTGATCGACAAGCTCGCCGAAGTACTTGAGCGCAGCGTTAACGGGGTCTGGAGTGGCCATGTCAACGCCAGCGCCGC
>JAHACE010000174.1 GCA_018376005.1 Atopobium sp.
TAAACCCTATGATGAGTTTATTATTACCTGGCTTGCTCAAACTGAAATGACCACCATTGTCAACATTCTTAAAAATGATGAGACTCGTGAAGAGGCTGATGGTCACATAAATTCAGCAGTAATGTTTACGCAAGGTGGCATTAAAGCCTTAGTTGAAGAACATTAGATGCTCATCTGTGCATAAAAATTGACAATATCTACTTAAATCGGCTATTCTCAATAAAGGTAAACAAACCCCAAAGGAGACCTTTATGAAGTTTAATAAGTTCGGCCTCGTAGCAGCCTCCGCCTCCGCAGTTTTTGCTCTTGCGGGCTGCAATCTTATTCCAAATCTTGCTGATCCAGGAACCACTACTGGCGGTGGTCAGCAGCAGCAACAGCAGCAACAGCAGCAGGCTGCACCTGATGCAAATACCGCAACTAAGCCTTCAGATACCCGCGCCGGTGACGCTGATTCTCAAAAGCTTTACAACACTCTGATGGACAAGCACAATACTTCTGATCAGGTTACTAAGGTTCAGAAGTACGTTGATGATGTAAAGAAGACTGCCGATAAGACCGAGGTTCTTATTGATACCGATAAGATTACCGTTACCGTTACCGGCATTGGTGTTGACTTTGAGAACTCCAACGGCTATCTGGTAGAGGTTGTCAACAAGACCGACACCAACATCTTCATTCAGACTACTGACACCACTGTCGGCAGTGATGAGCTGAACCTGTTTGTTAACGCAGCTCCTAACGCTACTACCAAGGGCTTTGCATTCTTTGATCCAGGTGTAAAGATGGATCCATCCGCAACTGTTCGTGGTACCATCCTCGCTCTTTATGGTTCTGACTACAGCATGGATTCCTTCAACGTTATGTTCTAAGTTTTGCTTAGTTCGTTGACTGTAAAGGCTCAGCTTTCTGGCTGAGCCTTTTTTATTAGCGAGAAACCCATTCAATAGCAGTTAAATGAGTCAAGGTTTAAGCAGCTAGAATCCGTTAAACTATAAAATAGCTACACATCATAGAGGCATGTATGCACTGAATATAAGGAGCTACGATGCTAGATTCAGATAAAAACACAGGTAGGTCATATAACGATCTCATCTTTTTAAAACCCCTTTTTCACAATAAAATTTGGGGCGGAAGAAGACTTGCTGAAGAGTATGGCTATGACATTCCTGATGGCTCAGTAGGAGAGTGCTGGGCAATTAGTGCGCATCCTAACGGAGACTGTGAAGTTGCCTCTGGTGCATATGCTGGAAAAACTCTTTCTGAACTTTGGGCAACTCATCGAGAGCTCTTTGGTAATGCAGAGGGAGATCGCTTCCCACTTCTTATTAAGATTCTTGATGCAAAAGATGACCTTTCTGTTCAGGTTCACCCAGATGATGAGTATGCTGCAGAGCACGAGAATGGCTCGCTTGGAAAGTCCGAATGCTGGTACATTCTTGATGCAAAGCAGGATGGCGATATTGTTGTTGGCCAGAACGCTTCCTCAAAAGAAGAGTTTGCAGAGCTTGTTAAACAGGGAAAGTGGAGTCAACTTCTCAATTACGTGCCCATTAAGGCTGGAGACTTCTTTAGGATTGATCCCGGTACAGTGCACGCTATTAGAACAGGTACGTTGATTCTAGAAACGCAGCAGAGCTCAGATGTCACGTATCGTGTGTATGACTATGATCGTTTAGGAGACGATGGTAAGCCTCGTGATTTACACTTGGCACAGAGTCTTGAGGTCATCGATTATGCACAGGAAGCTCCAACATCTGGAGAAATTACCGCTCCAGAAATTGATTGCAAAACTGAGCTTATGAGCTGCAAGTATTTCTCGGTAGAAAAATATGAGATACATGAATCAAAAACTATCGCTCAGCCATGGCCGTTTATGTGCGTAAGTGTCATTAAGGGAGAAGGTATGGTTTGCGCTGACGGCGGCAACGGAGAAGAGCATAGGATTTGCAAGGGTTCGCATTTTATTGCACCTGCATCTTCTGGTAGCCTGCGCTTTACGGGCACTATGACATTGATTACCTCTCATCTTCCTCATACAAAGTAGGATGATACAGGATTGGCTGCAGGCGGTGCTGCCAGCACGCTTGCTGCTTGTAATAGTGACGTGATGCAGGCAATCTTAAACCCTGATTCTATTCTTGGTGGAGCTGGTCAAGATCCTCAGAATGGCGGTCAAGGCGGTACTGGTGATGCACCTTCTCAGTCAGATTTTGTGAAGCTTGAAGAGATTCCAGACCATCCAACGCTAACCGGAGATTTTTCTAAGATTATTACTGGCGTCTGGTGTGTTGACAATGGCGTTGGAACTAAAGGTGGATCAAAGGAAGGCAAAACCTTTGACCATGGTGGCATGCTTAATCAGGGCTATAACGATGGAACCGTTCTTTACTATTCATTCAAAGAAGACGGCACTTTCTTCATGCATAATTTTAAAGGTGTGAAGAATGATGGTAAGTGGGAAGCAAAAGGAACTATTGCCATTCAATGTACGTATGATGATGGCGATAGTGTGCCAATGCTTTTTGATAAGGACGACAACAACTATCTGAAGTACAGTGATGCCAAGAGTGAGATTACGTTTAATTTCAAAAAACTTTCTGACAATCCAGACGATACTTCACAGATAGCTTATATTGAAGGACAGGTAGTCAATTTTGCTGCCACCATTCCTGGTACGTATTATCTCTTTGGCTTGCACTATGCAGATGGTTCTAAAGAAGATTTGACCAGTGATCAGATTGAGTCTATGAATAAGGGTTCTGGCGGAGCGTATACCTTCTCTGCTCATAAGGATGGAGCTGCTGCACTGTTCTATCCAGACGGTAGCGTTTCTCCTATTCAGATTGTTGCAGAAGAGCCTTCGGCAGATGGTCTTTCTTTCCCCATTCTTGCTCAGGGCTTTTCAGAAACTGAACAGATATCTAAGTCTGTTCTATACACTACTGCGGAAAATAAAAAGCTTCTCAGTATTGATGCTCCTGGATTTACTCTTAAGTTTGCCCTCCTTAATCACCGTGAGGATGATTGGGCTAAATATGAGTATCCACCAAAGGCAGAGTTCCCTTGGCAGTGGTAGCTCCTCAGGAAATGGCGGCGGCAAGGGCGGCTCAGGTAAGAAATAACCCAGCCTTTTCTGGTTTCTTTTACTAACAAAAAAGCAGGCATATGATATGCCTGCTTTTTTGTTGCCAACTTTTACATGTGTAAAAGGGCGGTGATGTAAAGCTTAGTGTAAAGCTTACGCAGCGTGTGCGCCACCCTCAATCTCACCAGTGCAGTGTGGGCAGCGAGTTGCGCCTTCTTTAACCTCTTCAAGGCAATGTGGGCAGTGTGGGGCTGCAACCTCTTCAACAGCCTCTTCTTCGTCCTTCTTAAGCTTGGAAGCCTTCATGAACTTATTGAGGGCTTTAACCATGCAGAAGACAATGAATGCAATGATCAGGAAGTTGATGATTGCGCTGATAAACGCACCAAAGTCAATGCCGTTCTGGGTGCCAGGAACTGGAATAGAAAGACCAGAAACCTCGGTGCCACCGCCAGAGATCAGCTTAATAAATGGGTTGATGATGTCATTGACAAGGGAGGTAACAATAGCGGTAAATGCGCCGCCAATGATGATACCAATAGCCATGTCCATAACATTGCCCTGCTGGATAAACTCTTTAAACTCCTCGATAAACTTTTTCATTTCATCCCTTTCGTTTAATTGGTAGAGGACAGATATTTCTACTCGCATCTACGGCGTGTGCTTATGCGCTGGCCAGACCATAGATGCGAGAGTATTTATCAGTTAGATACTTGGTGTAGTAGTGGACGTCAAAAGGCTCACCGCATGCACCCAAGATAAGCTCCTTAGAGTCCTTTGCTCGGCCCCAGGTCCAAATGCGACTGCCCAGCCACTCTTTGATAGGTGCTAGGTCTCCTGATGCACAGACGGCGTCAAAGTCCATGCCCTCAGCAATCATGGCGTGCTTGTACTGTGCGCCATAAGCGCTGCCAAGAGCATAGGTTGGGAAGTAGCCAAACTCACCCCATGACCAGTGAACATCCTGAAGAGCGCCTTCGGTGTTGTTGGGAACCGTAACGCCCAGGTACTGCTTGTACTTCTCGGCCCAAAGAGCTGGGACATCCTTTGCAGTAATCTCGCCAGACAAAAGTGCCTGCTCCATTTCATAACGGATGAGGATGTGCAGAGGATAGGTGAGCTCGTCCGCCTCAGTGCGGATGAGACTTGGCTGTAC
>JAHACE010000002.1 GCA_018376005.1 Atopobium sp.
TAAGCTTGATCACGGCATTTTGACGGTCAACCAGATTGACATGTTCCTGAAGGCAATGCCATTTGAGCTAACTTACGCGGACGACAACAACCAGTTCCTCTACTACAACAACGCTCATGACAACCCAGACACTATGCTGGCAAAACGCGTTCCTGAGCAGTCGGGCAACCGTCTTTCCACAGTTCACAGCTCTCTTCCCGAGGGTCGTATGAAAAACGTTGAATTTGTCATTGGTGTGCTTCGCAACGGCGACAAAGAGTATGTACGCACCATTGTCCCAGGTACACCAGCCGACATTATCAACACCCATAACTACCAGGCAATGTACTACCCTGATGGCTCGTATGCAGGCATCAACGAGATCGTCTTCAACTTCAAGCCATGGCTTGATTGGTACCTGCAAACCACAGGTCAGCGTCTTGTCGGCGGTACTGGAATGCCCATGCCTCCTACAGGAGCGCCAAGTGGTAATGTAGATGGATCAAACTCAAGCGTTGATGCAATCTCTGGAGCAAGCGCCTAACTTATTGAAAACTTTACATAAGAGTACTTATGCAAACTCCCCAACAAACTTATTTGTTGGGGAGTTTGTTAACCATCAAGTATAGTGCCTCTTAAAATTCCAAGCCCATGAGGCAAGACGTCCAAAACAGCTGCAAGATTTTCTATTGCAGCTTTAGGACTTCCTGGCAAATTTATAATTAAAGTACGCTGGGCAATACCTGCTACTTCTCTTGAAAGACATGCCTTAGGTGTAATAAGTAGTGATGCCGCACGCATAGCCTCAGGAATACCCGGCACCATACGCTCGCATACTTCGGATGTAACCTCAGGAGTAATATCTCGTGGCGAGAAACCCGTCCCACCTGTGGTCACCACAAGCGCAATATCATCTGAAATTGCCTTATGTAGCGCACGGGCAATTTGCTGACGCTCATCAGGTACAACATCTGCATATGCATCAACTGCAAAGCCCTTCTCGCCTAAAAAAGCAACAAGTGCAGGACCGCTTGCATCTGGTCGTTCCCCACGCGAAGAACGATCACTTACAGTAATAACGCGCGCTGAGAAGGATGTGACATCGCAAGAACTCTCTGGCATATTTATTCCTTTACTATGAGGCCACCTTCACCAAGGGCTACAAAATCATCCTTTGTCAGTTCAATACCAGCCGCAATACGAGGAAGAACTAAATCGAATACTGTTGTTGCGCTATACATGACACATCCCGGGAGTCCTAAGATAGGAATTTGAGAAGTAGAACTATTGGCTGCATCCAAATATCCTAAACACATCATTGCACCAGGTAGAACCGGAGCACCATAGGTAACAATATGAGCACCGGAGCGCTTGATAGCACCTGGGGTATTATCATCTGGGTCTACGCTCATTCCACCTGTACAGACAATCATGTCTACGCCCAAATGTTGTGCTTCGTGAATAGCAGCAACAAGCGCATTCATATCATCGCCAGGCTTTGCACAATGCACTGTTTCAATGCCAAAAGCTGCAAGTTTTTTCTCAACTACCGGTGTAAACTTATCTTCAATAAGTCCTTTCTGCACTTCAGACCCTGTTGCGATAAGTGCCGCAGTCTTAACGCAAAACGGTGCTACTCGCATAAGGGCTCCCTTATGCTCAACATCTGCAGCAGCTTCAGCGGCTTCAACAACAGACGTATCCACTACCAAAGGAATAACACGAGTTCCCGCAAGAGGGGTTCCCTTCTTAACTGCAATATTGCCGCGACGAGTAGCAATCATAACCTCATCTACTGCATTCACTGCATTAAGACGCTGGACATCAAGCTCGAAGACACCGTCAACTGCCGCAGTGATAGTGAGCTTTCCCTCATGGGGCTCTTTGGATACAAGGCAATTCTCGCCATGGCAAAGTGCTGCCATGCGATATGCCGCATCGTTTTCGTGAAGTTGGTTGTCTCCCAACTCCCACACATAAAGATGCTCTTTGCCCATGCTGAGCAATACAGGGATATCAGCCTTTTCTACTACGTGACCCTTCTTAAAGCGCACGCCCTTAAAACGAGTTCTATCGTCAGCGCTCTCGCCAGGAATGATCTGAGTCATATCGTGACACAGTACATGTCCTACTGCATCTTCTGTTCTAATTTGTTTCATGCAAGAGCTCCTTTGCATCCACCACACGAATACTATCTCCAGGTTTGATAGTACCTCCACGTAAAACCACGGTAAAAATACCATCAGTAGGCATTACGCAGGTACCAACCAGTTTGCGAATTTCACAATCGTGATGACATACTTTTCCAATCTGAGTTACCCCAAGAAGAGTATCTCCTATTGCAAGTACCGTACCAACAGGAAGCTCGCGCAGCGCAAGACCAGAAGTTAGTATATTTTCTGCAAAATCTCCTGGATGTAACTGTGCGCCCTTCTTGCGCATAATGTCAACGGACTCATTACCAAGAAGGCTCACCTGACGATGCCAATTTCCAGCATGGGCATCACCTTTGATGCCTTCTCCTACGCATACTTCAATAGAATCAACAGGTACTTTTCGTGTGCCTTTTTTCACGCTAATACAACAAGACAGTACCGTGCCTCTTTTAGCAGATTCAGTCACTCCAACACTCATTTATTCTGTTCCTCTCGCACAAAATGACCTGATGCTCCTCCATCTTTCTCAAGCAAGCAAATCTGGTCAATAACCATATCCCTCTGATGTGCTTTACACATGTCATAGATAGTCAAACACGCCGTAGATGCTGCTGTCAGCGCTTCCATCTCTACCCCAGTTTCTCCGGTGCATCGACAACATGCCTCTACCGCAATACCGTCGTCCTCAAATGCAAATGAAATATCTACTCCGGTAAGCTGGATAGGATGACACATGGGAATGATTTCCCAAGTTCGCTTTGCCGCCATAATGCCTGCAACTTGCGCCACAGAAAGGACATCACCTTTTTGTATACCACCTGTGTGAACGAGCTCAAGCGTATCGCGGCGCATAAAAATCTTACCTTTTGCGCGGGCGGTACGCGCTGTTTTATCCTTTGCAGACACATCAACCATATGCGCATGACCTTGCGAATTAAAATGTGTAAACGCCATGCTAACCCCCTATTTTATTCATCGCTCGAAGCGACTCGCTTGCATGAGAAAGACTCATGATATGACCTTCAGGCTTTTGAGAAATACCTTGACGCAAAACTTGCACAAGTTCATCTCCCACAAGTCCCCTAAGCGGAATTTCTCGTGCAGAATGCAGACACGGTTTTAACATACCATCTGCAGTTACACGGATTCTGTCGCAAGAGCAACAAAATGTATGCGTCATTGGGCGGATAAGCCCTACACGTCCCCGCCATCCCGGTGCCTGAAAGAGCTCTGTTACGCCATTAGAGCCAACAGCTTCAAGTTCAGGCAATACTTTTAATACGCAATCAGCACTTATAAAACGTTCAGCCGGCCATTTTGAGCATTCACCCATACGCATCAGCTCAATAAAACGCACATCAACCGGTTCACTTTTTGCTCGCTCTGCAAGAGGACGAATCTCAGATTCATTCAGTCCTCCTAAAAGTACGGTATTGAACTTTGTATGGATAAACCCTGCTTCTCTTGCTGCCTCAATACCGGCCAGCGCATCATCAAGTGTCCCCGTACGACTGAGCTTTGTATACAGTTCAGAATCAAATGTATCAAGAGAAATATTGAGACGAGAAAGCCCTGCTTCTTTAAGATCTTTTGCAAGAGGTGCAAGTAACGTAGCGTTGGTAGTCATAACTACCTCTTCAATACCCTCAACAGCAGAAACCATACGTACGAGATCTACAATACCGCGACGTGCTAATGGCTCTCCACCTGTAAGACGAACCTTTCTTACTCCCAACTGCGCAAATGCTTCAACAATAGCGCGCATCTCTTCAAACGAAAGTATATCTTCATGTCGAAGCATAGAGACACCGTGTGCCGGCATGCAATACAAACAACGACAATTACAGCGGTCGGTTACTGAAAGTCTCAAATAACGAATGTTTCGACCCAACTCATCATACATACAGTGACTTCTTTTCTCCCACTACGCTGCACTTTTCTTTACCATCACAAAGTGGCATGACATATTCTGGAGCAACGCAAAGCAAAACCTGGCGAGGCTCACCTAAACGTGCCCACGACTCTTTGGAGCATTCATAACGAAGCAGTGACCCTCCCGGTGTTTGAGCCATCACAATAGTTGAAAACGTATTATCAATCACGCGATTCACCTGACAAGGAATAATATTTTTGTATTCACTTGCACAGTCCACTACCTGAAAATAATGTGCACGAATTCCTACGTATTTCACCTGTTCATCTACTGGCAAAGCGGTTGTAAGACTTAAGCCCCATTCATCACAAAACAAGCTCTTCTCGCCCACCTTATGTGCACGAGAAATATTCTTACATCCTGAAATTCGTGCCGCAGCAAGCGTAGTCGGTGTCGAGAAAAGCTCCTGCACTGAAACTTTATCATCAGAGTTTCCGTGATTGATAACACACACGGAATCACACAAACGATACACCTCATCGCGATTATGAGAAACGTAAATTGCTCCTCCCGGAAACGCACGGAGAGTATCACTTAACTCCAGTTCAAGTTGCCATCGGAGATAACTATCAAGTGCCGAGAAAGGCTCATCAAGCAAAATAAGATCAGGCTTGCTTGCAAGAATACGAGCCATGGCGCAGCGCTGTTGCTGGCCACCAGAAAGCTCATGAGGGCGACGATCAAGAAGACCATCAAGTTGTACCTTCTTAAGCTGTTCAATCGCACACGCCTCACGCTCTGCTCGTGTTTCTTCTTTAGCTCCTACCAGTACGTTTTGCATAACACTCATATGCGGAAAGAGCGCATAATTTTGAAACAGATACCCTACGTGTCGCTCTTGCGGTGGCAAATTAATATGAGCTTCAGAATCAAACAGAACTCGATCATTGAGCACAATGCGCCCGCTATCCGGCTTTACAATGCCAGCAATACACTTGAGCGTCATTGATTTGCCACAACCAGAAGGTCCGAGAAGCGCTAAAACTTCATTGCTCTTCTCGACAACAAACGAAACATGCAAATCAAAACCATCTAAATGCTTGGTAATATCAACAGAAAGCGCCATAACTACGCCTCCTGAACTGGTGTTGCCACACGTGCTCGGCAGCTACCTTTTTCAAAGATATTAAGAGCGAGAAGTACCACGGCAGAAATGGCAAGGTTAATGAGCACCCACTGCATGGCCGCTACATCGTCGCCAGTTCTCCACAGTTGATAGACTGTTGTTGATACAGTTGCTGTGGTGTTTGGAGTATATCCACATATCATTGAAGTTGCTCCGTACTCACCCAGTGCGCGCGCAAATGCTAGAACGGTTCCCGCCACAACACCCTTCATACAGCAAGGCATCTTAACATGCCAAAATACCCATGTATTTGATTTGCCTAGTGTACGAGCTGCATCTGCAAGCGTTTCATCAAAGCTCTCAAATGCACCCCGGGCTGTGCGGTACATCAACGGCAAACTCACCACTGCCGTTGCAAAGATTGCTGCATACCATACCATCGTAAGTTTTATACCAAACACATCCATAACCCAAAAGCCAATGGGACGGCGTGGACCCAAAAGCAATAACAGCAGATAGCCCACGACCGTCGGTGGCAACACCAATGGTAACGTCAGTATGACATCCAAAAGACCCTTAATAACTCGTGGAGTCTTGGCAACGAGGTTTGCTAAGGCAATACCCAATAAAAAAACAAGAGCAGTTGATGCCGCAGCAATCCTCAACGAGTTATACAGCGGATACCAGTCCATAGAAATACCAATCCAGATTTAGTAGCAAGAAATTATGCCTTTGAAAGCGGCGTAAAGCCAACCTTTTCAAAGCAAGCGCTCGCATCGGAAGTTTTTAAGAACTCAAGGAATTTCTTTGCAAGGTCTGCCTGCTTTGCATTCTTTGTTGCAGCGGCAGGATATACTACACGACCACACATTTCCTCGGTTGCTTCATCAACCATCTGAAGTTTTGCAGAAGTAGCATCGGTCTTATAAATAACACCGCAATCAACGGAAGCCTCTTTAACCTGAGTTGTTACTTCTTTAACATTAGTTCCGTATGAGATATGACCTTCCTTAGCAAGCTTCTCTTCATCAAGCTTGTAGTATTTCAAAATCTTCTGTGTATACTGACCTACCGGAACATCTGAATTTCCCATACCAAGCAAAACTTCACCCGAAGTAAGTTTTGTTGCCATATCATCAAAGCTCTTAACAACCTTAGGATTATCCTGTGGAACACAAAGCGTTACCTTGTTCTCAAGGATGTCAAAACGCGTATCAGATGCAATAAAGTCAAGGTCCTTATCGTGATCTTTTTTAGCATTTGTATCAAGCTGATTCATCTGTTTCTGACCAGCAGAAATAAAAACGTCACAATCGGATCCTTCTTCAATCTGTGTCTTAAGCGTACCTGAAGAATCAAAATTAAAACTAATATCAACGCCCTGATTAGCGTTTTTGAAAAGCTCTCCTGCTTCAGTCAAACTCTCGGTCAAAGATGCTGCCGCAAACACAATAAGTTTTTGAGCATCAGCTTTTTTCTGGCTTCCAGACGTATCTTCCTTTTTTGTTTCATTACCATTGCAAGCAGAAAGGCCAAACACGGCAGTCCCTGTTACACCTGCAACAAACGAACGACGAGTCACACTGCTTTCGGACTTCATAAATTTCCCTTTCAAACGAACCTAACCTTATACTGCAGCGCATATATACACGCTCAACTAACGGCATACGTATACGTGAGCAACAATGTATGCCGATATACCCCTAGTGAAGTTTTTCCGGACGGAAATTTGCACGGCAACGGATTATCTCCGCCGCAATAGAAATAGCAATTTCAGACGGTGTAATTGCTTTAATGTCATCACCAATTGGCGAATGGATTGTTTGAGTCCACTCTTTAGAAATACCGCGTTCCACCAGCGTATGCTTGGCAAACGCCGCTTTTCTCTTGCTACCAATACAACCTACATACGCAGGTTTGTAGTTATACAGTTGTTGCAACACCTTAATATCAAAGGCATGACCATGAGTAGTAACTATCGCATAATCACGACGCGTAACAGTGACATCTGTGGATATATCAGAAAAGTCATTATGATAAACCGCTTCTGCTGAAGGAAAATCTTTCTTCTGCGCAACTCCCTCGCGGTCATCAAGCACAATCACTCTAAAACCTACACTTGCGAGTACAGGAGTCAGAGCACGGCCTACATGGCCGCCGCCAAAGATGTAGGCAACGGGCTCAGGCCCTAAAGGTTCAGAATAGGTTGCCGCCTCTTCATCCCATATGGGAACATCGGAACAAACGCGAACATCATCTTGAGGAAACATATCAACTGCTTTTGCTTCAACAAGAACATGACTAGGATCTGACCAATTTTCTATGACCACAAAAGGCTTTTTTGCATCAATAAGATTCATTAAATCATTTGCAAAGAAATCCTTTTGGTCAGGAGTAACCTTACGAATACCAACAAGTGCATCGCCGCCACAGGCCATACCTGTTTTTTCTCGCGTCATCCACTCGATTTGATTGTTTTCTTCTCCTGTAAAGAATCTTTTTGAGCGTTCCTGTGCAATAAGTTCTACAGAACCGCCTCCGATTGTTCCTAAGAAACTGCCATCTTCAAAATGCACCATACGTGCCCCTGCATGACGTGGCATGGACCCCTTAGTAGCAAAAATTGTTGAAAGCACAAAGTTGCGACCGGCTTCAAGTTCACTTAGCAGGCGACGCACAAAATGCTCATCGCACAAGGTTCCTTGTAAATCTGCCATTAAAAACACCTATCCTTATCTGCACATATACCAATACGCATGATATATATACTTACTGAAGCACAATATAAGTTGCATCCTTATTTTTTATATCTTGCTTTTCCATATATCCCACAACACAAGAATTAGCAGTATGTTCATTTGCTTGAAGAGCCGCAAGCAAATGTTGTGCATCATTACGGGCTACGCTTATCAATAATCCACCAGAGGTTTCAGGACAAAAAAGTACGTCACTCATCTCACGAGAAACTCCCTCTGCCTGCACGTACTTCTCTGCATAACGACGATTACGATACATACCAGCTGGTAAGATACCTAAACGTGCTAATTCAAATACTTTCGTAGATAAAATTTTTATATCATTTACGATAATCTTTGCCAAAAGCCCCGAACCTTGACACATTTCAAGCAAATGTCCCATAAGTGAAAAACCCGTTACATCCGTAACGGCATGCACGTCATAATTCACCATAATGTCTCGAGCATATCGATTAAGGGTCATCATAGATGCCTCAGCAACGCTTATCTCTTCTATAGAGAGCATATCTGCTTTAGCAGCTGTTGTCAGAACACCTACACCAAGAGCCTTTGTAAGAATTAAAACATCATCTGCACGTGCACCAGAATTGGTATACATCTTTTTTGGATTAACAAACCCTGAAACAGCAAGACCATATTTTGGCTCATTGTCATAAATGCTATGACCACCAACAATATTGGCGCCAGCCTCATATACTTTATCGTAACCACCACGTAAAATCTCATGCACTACATGCGAGGGCATATCTTCAGGTACAGCCATAACATTGAGAGCAACCTTTGGCTCTCCACCCATAGCATATACATCCGATAAAGCATTGGTAGCCGCAATGGCGCCATACGTATACGGATCATCAGCAATTGGAGGAAAGAAATCGATTGTTTCGACAAGCGCTATTTCATCAGTCACTTTGTAAACAGCTGCATCATCCGCCTTATCAAAACCAACTAATAAATTAGGATCCTCATGAACTTTAATATCTGAAAGAAGCTTTGCCAACTCACCGGCACCAACCTTAGCACCACAACCAGCACAATCAGCAAGTTTTGTGAGTTTTACATCATTACTCATGTTTATCCAACCAGTCTTTCAGTAAAATGACAAAGCGCTTCAAGAACACCACCGCCAACAGCTCGAGCTTTATCAGATGCAGAAAAACAATGTCCCGGAGCACAACGAGGATCAATATCCCCTGATTTCATGCCTTTAAAAACAGGGATTCCCTCTTGCAAAAGACCACGAAGTACTCCATTAATAGTTGCTTTAACAGGTATTCCAGAAACAGTAGCTACAATGTCTCCTTTAGAAACCAAATCACCAATCTTAGCAACAGGCTCAAAAATTCCATCTTGAGGAGCTCTCAATACGCGCTCCTTTGTAAAGCCACCAATATTTCCTGGTACACCCGTATTTGGAATAGCCGATCCGTCGTAAATAACGCGACCTAAATAATGACCACGTTTTGTCTCTATGACCGCATGACAATCTGCAGTAGAGGTTTCACCTGAAGTAAAGCCTGGTCCAACACCAATCACTAAGGGTGCCATATCTTTTGTGGTGCCTATATTTTTCTTAGCGAGAATAGCGTCTACAAGTACCTCAGGATGCAATTTTGCAATATTTGTTCCTTGAGGATCAACGAGAACAGCGATGTTTTTCTCATTAACAATGCGCAATGCATCTTCTGCGTCTTTAGCTCGTACTGCCGTCACATTTTCCACTTTTTTCTTTCCAAGACGAATAGCTTCTGAAAATGCTACTGTGCGACGAACTGCTGTAGGGACCTCTACATCCAGCATCACAATACTCAAGCCAGCTCGATATAATCTCAAAGCAATGCCTGAGGCAAGATCGCCTGCTCCTCGTATAACTACCAGCATTTTTTCTCCCCACTCAACATACGCTGCCATATTTTTGTATTACAAATCAAGCTCATATATTCCCGCTACCTTAAGACTTCCTGCAATTTTTATTTCAAACGCTTCTTTTTCTGCTGGTAGCATTGCCCACGCAAGGCCACAGTCTGCTTTAATTTCTACCGGAGTCGGAATAAGCCGCCCAGGAATATCTTGCTCTTTGCACATTTGCTCACAGGTAAGCGCCTCATGCGTTGAATCAAACGCAACAACTATCTGAGAGGAACGTTTATGGAAAGAGTGACTTTGTTCTACCACACTACATCACCGATTTTGCCAGCTCATTAAGGGCCGTGGTTGCCTTATGTATCTCATCCTCTGTCGTATAAAATCCAAATGAGAAACGAACCGACCCCGTATCTTGCGTTCCCAATGCTCTGTGCATACGAGGAGCACAATGAGCTCCTGCACGAACTGAAATGTCATACTCAACACTTAAAACTCTTGCAAGTTCAGAAGAAGTCCACCCATCTAAATTAAGTGTCACAATGGGTGCGTGATCTTTTTGCGAACTCTCCCCATTCAGTTCAGAAATGTTATCAGGGAAACTTCCATATAACTCTATCCCAGGCACCTGACGAGCCTCAGCTACAAACTGTCTAACCAATGCTAAATCATGACGGTGAACAGCACATACTCCTTGTTCTGATACAAAATCTACTGCAGCAGAAAGACCGGCAATACCGTGACTATTAAGCGTTCCCGCCTCAAGATGTTCTGGATATACTTGAGGCATTTCCTCCTCAAAAGAAAGTACGCCCGTTCCTCCTTGAATAACTGCTTCTATCGCAACATGTGGAGCAACCAAAAGGCCACCTGTCCCCTGAGGACCCATAAGTGCCTTATGGCCAGTAAACGCAAGTACATCAACACCTAAATCATCAAAATTAATGGGTACTGACCCTGCGGTTTGTGAAGCATCAACAAGCACAAGTGCACCTACAGCGTGAGCAACAGTAACCACACGTTCAAGATCGCATATATTACCTGTAAGATTAGATGCATGTGTTACTACCACTAACCTTGTACCAGGAGAAACTAATCGTTCAAGAACATCCCAATCAAGGCAGCCCTGCAAATTAGCAGGAACATAATCAACCTTTACATTGCGTTTCTTTTGAAGACGATTCAGAGGGCGCAAAACAGAATTGTGATCCCAATCTGTTGCAACTACATGATCTCCGGGCTTAACAATGCCGAGAATTGCCTTGTTTAGGGCATCTGTTGCGTTTGCAGCAAACACCACACGCTCTGGATGTGAAAAACCTAATAACAAGGCGATACGTTCTCGTGCAACCATAACAGCTCGAGCAGCATCAAGCTCGGCAGACGCTGCACCCCTTCCCGTACTTCCAAATGAGCAAAGGGCGCGTGAAACAGCATCCACAACACATTGAGGACGCTTATATGACGTTGCAGCACAGTTGAGATATATCATGCAAGACGCCTTAGAGCACCATCACGCCCGGCTGTTGTGAAATAATCTCTGCAATTGCATATAGATTGGTGACATCACCTACTGCAAGTTTGTCTTTAATACCATAGAAATCAAGACAGGTACCACACGTTAAAATCCTGGTACCACGAGACTCAAGCTCTTTTATATCTTCAAGTGACTCTGAACCTTCACAAGTCAAGTGAGCACCACCGTTGTAAAACAACATAGTTTCAGGAACCGTATCCTGATGTGCAAGAGCGTAGATAAGACCCTTCATTAAAATATGACCGAGCTCATCATTTCCGCGACCCATATACTCAGCATCAACCGCAACAACGGTTGCAGAATGATCTGGGACATCACAAAACTGAGAAGCCTCAACAACTGCTGAATCACTAGCTTCAACTTTATTACGAGGGCTAAAAGTCATTGTTGTATCTGAGCCATTCTTTACAGAAGTCAAATCACAGTTCTTCTCGTCAGCAAGGCGGGTAAGATTTCCAAAGGCAACGTTATCGTTAATAACAACGTCAAGTTTTTCTCCAGAAGAAAGCTTAGGGAGAGCCTCAAGCGTTAAAATGACTGGCTTTGGACACGTTAAATTTCGAGCATCAATCTTCATTTATCCCCCTCTTAACTTCACACTATCTAGGTGTAAAGCAAATATCTTTACACTAAAATAAGTATATCGCTTAAAAAAATAATTTAGTTAGGCAAACAAATGAATTGTTATGAGTTGCTTGGAATATTACCTGGTATTACTTCAGTAATTGGAAGCGGTGGCAAGACTTCCCTACTCACAAAACTTTCTCAGGAAGTTCGGGGAACGGTTATTTTAACTACGTCAACGCATATTCTGCCTTTTCCAAACATACCTCTTTTAGAGAATCCCACGCTTACTGAGGTGTCAGATGCTCTAATAACACATCGTATCATCTGCGTTGGTGCCTTTTCTAGCGAGAAACACAAATTAGGTTCCTCTGCACTTTCTGCTCAAGAACTGGCATCCGTTGCTGACTACGTATTTGTGGAAGCTGACGGATCTAAACGGTTACCCCTAAAAGCTCACGCATCACATGAGCCAGTCATTCTGGAAGGTACCCAGCGCACTGTCCAAATTATAGGGCTTTCTGGCTTTGGACTACCTATCCATCAAGCTGTACATCGCAGTGAAATTTTCTGCAACCGGGCAAATTGTTTGCCCGACGATTTTGCCACGCCAACTCGTATTGCCACTGTTATTGCAGCAGAACACGCTTCAGGGGCTGTAAAGGCAAACGTTATTCTTGTCAATCAAACTGACAACAAGAAAGACCTTGCTCTGGTAAAAGACTTTACAAAGGAGCTTCGTTTGCAGGGTGACAACACACCTGTTATCGCAGGTTCACTTTTTAATTCGACTTTTGTGGAAATGCGTGATACGTGATGATTACTGGAACGTTTTCATCGTACTTCTCGCCCACTGAAAACTTTTTATCACCGTCGATAGTAATTTCTTTAACCTGATTTTCGTGATTGATGAGGCCAATTTTAAGGTCTTCGTCCTTTTGAACCGTAACGTTCTTGAAGCCGGCATGCTCAAATTTCTTTTGAGCTTCCTCATAGTCATACTCGGAGACATCTTTACTGGCGAGAGGAACTTCTACTTTCACAGGTTCTTTTTTGACTGTCTCAGTCTGAGAAGGTTGCACAGATTGTGCTGGTTGGTTTGATGTCCATGGATGAAACGCTATGAGTATCACGCACACCACAAGCGCAACGATTGCGGTTACTGCAACAATAAACAGCTGGTTATTGGCAGTCTTTTTAGATACGTCTGTTGTAACCCCTTGCGTATCTTGTACAGGATCTGCTGACTTTACAGCAGGACGCAGTAGAGTAGCTTGCTCTTGTTGAAGTCGATGCGTAACGTTATCTCCAATGTCTAACGTCTCACCTGTCAGGAAATCATGGTCAAGCGAGTCCATCGCTTTTTGTACGTCAGTATTTTCTGGTACTTCAACGTCATTTTCGCGGGCACTCAACGTCTGTCTCCTTTATTTCCATAGTCAAACTTCATAGATACTATTTTCACACACATAGGTTTTATCTATCAACACACAGCAAATAACGTTTCCTGTGCAATCGAAAGACTTCTAAGAACAGAGCACATTACCTGTATAAAAAATAAATTTAGGGCGGATTTTCTTGTTTGAATCCACCCTAAAAATCTTAACCTACTAAATTTTAATAAACACTAAATACGAGCAACGGCCTTAATCTCAACCTTTGCGCCCTTTGGAAGTGCGACCACCTGGAATGCTGCACGTGCTGGATAAGGATCTGCAAAGAACTCAGCATAAACCTCATTCATTGCACCAAATTCATTGATATCGGAAAGTAAAACCGTAGTCTCAACAACATCATCCATGGAAGCACCAGCTGCCTCGAGGATATTTTTAATGTTAGTTAGACTCTGACGGGTCTGAGACTTAATATCCTCACCTGCAAATTCACCAGTTGCAGGATCAACAGGAAGCTGACCAGACACGTTAATGGAACCGTTTGCAGAAACAGCAGCAGAGTAAGGACCTACTGCAGCTGGAGCCTTATCAGTAACGATAGCTTTCTTTGACATATTATTCTCCTTCTTTCCTATTTGTGTTTGTTTTCACAAACAGCAAAACCAATCAAAGACTATTTAAAGAGCCTTTGAATATTACCCTTACTTTACCGTTTGACGTATGCGCCTGGTTTTACACCAGTAGGCTCACCATCAACCACCACCAACTCTCCGTTGACAAAAACATATGCTGGACGTCCGTGAATCTCAAAGCCTTCATAGGGCGTATAGTCAACATTTTGATGCTGGTTCTTCTCGCTGATGGCCCACGTCACACTTGGATCCCATACCGTCACGTCAGCATCTGAGCCAACACGCAGGACACCCTTGCGCGGATACATACCAAAGACACGAGCGGGTCCCTCACTCATAAGACGAGCAAAGTCTTGGACGCCCAAACGATTCTCAAACGAGGTCATGATAAGACCAGGTCGATGTTCTACACCGGGGCCGCCGTTGGGAATATGCGTGAAGTCGTCAATGCCGCGATCTTTTTGACCATGAAGATTAAAACTACAATGATCGGTAGCAATGGTATCAATCTCACCATCACATACGGCTCGACGCAATACCTCAATGTCGTGCGGCTTGCGCAAAGGTGGACTCATAACGTACTTAGCACCTTCAAAGTCGCTCTCAAGATAATGTGAATCGTCCAGCAACAGATACTGAGGACAGGTCTCAACGTCCATCTTCACTTTGCCGCGTGCCTTGGCCGCACGAACCGCCTCAAGACCAAGAGCGCTGGACAGGTGAACAATGTTGATACGAGCATCAGCAAGCTCTGCAAGATAACACAGACGAGAAATTGCCTCTGCTTCACAAGCTGCAGGACGACTCATAGGATGACCCTCAGGACCAGTAATACCAGCTGCGAGCATACGTCTTTGCAGCTCATTCACAAGAGTGCCATTCTCACAATGAACGCACAGGACACCGTCAATATCGCGGATATATTCAAGCACCTCAAGCGTCTGAGCGTCATCTAAACGCAGATGATCGTAAGCAAAATAGGTCTTAAATGACATAACACCTGCATCACGCATAGCCTGCATATCTGCTTTAGTTTGTTCATTCCAATCAGCAATGGCCATATGAAATGCATAGTTAGCAGTACAGGTACCATCTGCACGTTTATGCCACTCATCAAGCGCTTCGGGCAGCGTCATGCCTTTGTCTTGTGTGGCATAATCCACAATAGTGGTGGTACCGCCGCAAGCAGCAGCACAAGTTCCTGTCTCAAAGCTATCTGCTGTCCAGTCCATACCTGTCCAGCATTGCATGTGCGTATGAGCGTCAATAAAACCAGGGAATACGTATTTACCCGTAACATCAATAACGCTGTCGTCTGTACGTGCCTCGTACGTACCTCCCGCCTGGATGATTTTTGTACCATCGAGCACTAAGTCTCCATAGAAAACGCCCTCAGGCAACACAAGGAAACCATTCTTTAATACGTTCATCAGTCAACTCCCAATCTCTCGGTCGTCAAACCGTTTATAGATGCCGAATGTAAATAATTCAAATCAGACGGAGTATCTACATCTAAAAGTTCTTGTTCGCATTGTGCCTCTACAAGTGCAGCAGAAGCTTGGTACTCAGGACATAATAAAAATACTCCAGAACCGCCCTTATCGCCTTGTACTCTGCACAGCATATCAAACAATGCGCTTGGAAAAACTATGGGGCTACCTGGTACTCCATGCCAAGATAAGCGAGAAACCACTTCTGGATGTTCTTCAAAACTAGCTATAAGAGCGCATAAACTATCTGCACGTACACACGGTTGATCTCCCTGTAAAAACATGGCACCATCCCATGAGTTCTCACCAAGACCATCTTTTTGTACCTCAAGCATTGCTCGACGTACTGTGTCACTTTGAAGGGTACCTGAGTGCGTTACAGCGCGAACCTTGAGCTTGTTACACAGTACAAGAATAGGTTCATGAAACGGATCGTCAATTGTTACCACTATGGGCTCTAGTCCTGCTGTTTGAGCCGTTTCTATAACATGTTGAATCAGTGGCTTGCCCATAAACGGTGCCATAAGCTTATTGGATCCAAAGCGAGTAGAAGCACCGGAAGCCATGACTATACACCCAATGTGTGACATAGCATGGCCTCCTTCCTTAGTTCTTAAATTACAGTAAGTAATACCCATAGGGTATTACAGACGGCTACTATCCGCGTATCACAGTGCCGGTTTTTCCAGCAATTCCATCAGCAGCCTTATCCAGCAAAGTAATAAGTGATGTACGTCCTTCGCCGGATTGTGCAAACTGCAAAGCAGCCTGTACCTTGGGCAACATAGAACCAGGAGCAAATTCGCCGGCTTCAATATAAGCTTGTGCACTCTCAGGTGTAAGCTCAGAGAGGTCTTCCTGTTCAGGAGTACCAAAATGAATAGCAACCTTCTCGACAGCCGTTAAAATAATGAGTGCATCCGCATTAACCTGCTCCGCAAGACGAGCTGCTGCAAAATCCTTATCAATAACAGCTGCAGCACCCTTAAGATGATTGCCCTCAGTAATAAATACTGGAATACCGCCACCACCACAAGCAATAACAACATTGCCCGTCTCAATAAGTGAACGAATGGTATCAAGCTCAACAATAGCAACAGGCTGAGGAGATGCAACTACACGACGGTATCCTCGACCAGCGTCCTCGACAACGTTATATCCACGCTCAGCTACCATCTTTTTAGCTTCTTCTTCTGTCATAAAAGAACCAATGGGCTTGGTAGGATTTTTAAATGCTGGATCATTTTTATCAACTTCAACTTGCGTTAGAACAGTGGCTGCATTTTTCTTAATGCCGCGGTTAAGCATTTCTTCACGAAGCGCATTCTGAAGATCGTAGCCAATATATCCCTGGCTCATGGCAACACATACAGAAAGTGGGCAAGGAATATATTTTTCTGGATCAGAACGATTAAGCTGCGTCATAGCCTCTTGGATCATGCCAACTTGTGGGCCGTTACCGTGGGCGATAATAACTTCATTACCTTGCTCAATTAAATCAACAATTGCCTTAGCAGTGTGCTTTACTGCAATCATCTGCTTAGGTAAATTTTTGCCAAGAGCATTACCGCCCAAAGCAATTACAATACGCTTTCCCATAGTCCCCTCCCAGGGCTTACATTACGATCTTTAACATTTTTAACAGGTTCTCTTACTCTTTACTAAACTTGTTAAAAACAAAAAAGGGTCTGCATGAGAGCTTGTCTCCACGCAGACCCAATGTATATAAATATTACTTATGCCTGGAACCAGCGAGGAGTATCTCCCTGCTCAAGAGCTTTAAGCGTTGCAATTGGATCTTTTGCCTTCTGCAAGAAAATCATTGCTGCAATAGCATATGGCTTATAAGAAGCCTCTTTATAGAGACCATCACGGTGATAATCAAAGACCTCATTTTCAACTTCACCGTGCTCACAAGATACACCATTAATGTCTGCAGGCAGTGGATGCATATAGATGGTATCCATACCATGAGCAGTCTTTGCCATAAGATCAGTTGTGCAGCACCAATCCTTATGAGTAGCATTCTGAGCAAGAAGCTCTTTCTCCAGAGCGTCGATTCCAGCGTCATCGCCTGCAGCATAAAGATTAGTACGCTTCTCCATAGCAGCATAAGGTGCCCAGCTCTTAGGAATGACAATGTCAGCGCCCTCAAAAGCCTCTGCCATGTTGTAGGTCTTCTTAAAGGTTGCTCCAGACTCAGCTGCAAACTTACCAGCAACATCAACAAGCTCAGGCATGAGATCGTATCCCTCAGGATGAGCTAATGTAACATCCATGCCAAAACGAGGAAGCAGAGTAATAAGAGACTGTGGGCAAGATAAAGGCTTACCATATGAAGGAGAATAAGCCCAAGTAACAGCAACTTTCTTACCACGGAGATTCTCAAGGCCACCAAACTCATTGATAAGATAGAGGATGTCAGCAGTAGACTGAGTTGGGTGATCCATATCAGACTGAAGAGATACCAGTGTTGGACGATGATCTAAAACGCCATCCTCGTAAGCCTGCTTGACGGAAGCAGAAACCTCACGCATATAAGCGTCGCCCTTACCAATGAACTTATCGTCACGAATACCAATGACATCAGCCATGAATGAAATCATAGTTGCAGTCTCACGGACAGTCTCGCCGTGAGCAATCTGAGACTTACCCTCATCAAGATCCATCAACTGAAGACCAAGAAGGTTAGAGCCAGATGCAAAGGAAAAACGAGTACGAGTTGAGTTATCACGGAAAAGTGAGACAGCAAGACCAGACTCAAAAAGACGTGTAGAAATGTTACGCTCACGTAAGTTGCGTAGAGCATCTGCTACTGCATAGAGAGCCTGAAGCTCATCGGTTGACTTCTCCCATGTCAAAAGGAAATCCTCTTTATACATCTTGGAGAAATCAAGTTTTGCAAGCTTGTCAAGATACGGCTGAATGGTAGTTGCCATGGTACATCCTCTCGTTTAAATAACCGCTTATATACTAATTACCAAAAACCATTTACTTAATGTTGTTATCGGTAAGACTTGCACGGAATTCAGTTGCATCATCAGTTACTGCAGAAGCGTCATACAGGTTGAGAGCTGCAACATACAGTGCTGCACAAGTAGGAAGATCCTGCTTGAATGTAATCTCATTTGGAGCGTGTGCCTGAGACTCAGCACCTGGTCCAAAGCCAACGCAAGGAATACCATAACGACCCTGAATAGAAACGCAATTTGTGGAGAAGGTCCACTTATCGCATAGAGGACGACCTTCACGAGTTGCCATGGACTTCTCGCAACCAATACGCTTATCGCCAAAGAGTGCCTTGTGAGCATCAACAAGTGCTTTGACGTGTGGAGCAGACTCTTTGTTGATCCATGTTGGGAAGTAAGACTCAGTCTCATAGACCTCGCCAGTCCAAGAAGGACGGTCATACATGTACATGGAGACCTTGACGTCGTCACCATACTTCTTGACGGAAGGAAGCTCCTCAATCTCTTTGAGGCAGCTCTTATAGGTCTCACCAGCGGTCATACGACGGTCAATGGAGATTGCACAAGAGTCTGCAACAGCGCAGCGAGAAGGGCTTGTGAAGTAAATCTGAGAAACGGTGCAGGTACCACGGCCGAGGAAGCGAGCATCCTCATAGTGATCAGGGTTGTACTTAGGATCAAGCATCTTAACAAGGCCGCGAATAGCAGTGGATTCATCAGCACTATTATTGTTAAGTGCACGAACGTCATTAATGATGTCAGCCATCTTATAAATTGCGTTGTCACCACGCTCAGGAGCTGAACCGTGGCAGGAAACGCCCTTGACGTCAACACGGATCTCCATACGGCCACGGTGACCACGATAAATACCACCATCAGTAGGCTCGGTTGAGATTACAAACTCTGGCTTAATCTTGTCAACATTGTAGATGTACTGCCAGCACATACCGTCGCAGTCCTCTTCCTGGACAGTACCAACAACCATAACCTTGTAGCCCTCAGGAATAAGATTCATATCCTTCATAATCTTTGCAGCATATACGCCTGAACAGACGCCGCCCTCCTGGTCAGAGCCACCACGACCACCAATGAGCTGATCGTCCTCAAAGCCCTCATAAGGATCAAAATCCCAGTTGTCACGATTACCAATACCAACGGTATCAATGTGACCGTCGATTGCGATGATTTTATCGCCAGTACCCATAAAGCCCATAACATTACCTAGGCCGTCAACTTTTACCTCATCAAAGCCAAGCTTCTCCATCTCAGCTTTAATGCATGCGACAACCTCGCCCTCTTCTGAAGACTCACTAGGGTGTGAAATCATTGCGCGCAGAAATGCGGTCATATCTTTTGAATACTTGTTTGCTGCATCCTTAATTGCGCCGTAATCCAAGTCTTTCATACATCCTCCTTTATTAGGATAAAACTGGACGTCTTTATCCTTTTGTAACCTTACAAACAGTTGAGAATAAAATCCCAAACTGTACCAGTACCCTCGTAATACAAACCATTTTTTTGCTTACCAAACTTTTTGTTTGGTACTATCTATTAAATCACTTGTAGAAGACATTGCAAGCAGTAAACGCTTACTTTTTTATTTTCTCGGCAAGCGGTTTTATTGTTACTAATTCTCTTTTTTACTTGACGTCATCTGTTGACTGCCATGCACCATCCCATACAATCTCTTCATAACGCACAGGATCAGTGTCTCCTTCTGTAGAGAACAAAAGAACCTTTGAATCTGTTGTAAGATCAAGCGCATCACGAAGCTCTTTGTATGTAGGGTCTGTCATAAGAGTAGAAATAACACCCATACCAACAGCACCAGACTCACCGGAAACAACGGAAGGGTCTCCCTTAACAGGAGCAGCGAGCATACGCATACCCTTTGCCGAAACCCAATCAGGACAAGAAATAAAGGCCGTCGCATGATTGCGTAAAATATCCCAACCAATGGTATTTGGCTCACCACAGGCAAGACCAGCCATAATAGTAATCAAATCTCCACCAACAATACGAGGCTCGCCATCTGCTGCAAGTGCTCCCTTATACAGACAGTCTGCAGCTCCTGCCTCCATAATGACAAACTTAGGAGGATTTGAAGGGAATAAATTAGTAAAGTAGCCCACCATGGCAGATGCCAAAGATCCAACGCCCGCTTGTATAAATACATGTGTTGGACGGTTTACCTCAAGCTCACGTAACTGTTCTGCTGCCTCATAGGCCATAGTACCGTAACCCTGCATAATCCAAGATGGAATCTTCTCATAACCATCCCAAGCAGTGTCCTGTACGATTACTGCATGCTCAGTCTCTTCTGCTTCTTTTGCTGCAAGGCGAACACAGTCATCGTAATTAAGCTCTTCAATGGTTACTTGTGCGCCCTCTTTTGCAATATTGTCAAAACGAGTTTTTGTAGAACCTTTAGGCATATGAACAACAGCTTTTTGACCAAGACGATTTGCTGCCCATGCCACACCGCGGCCATGATTGCCATCGGTTGCAGTAAAGAAAGTTGCCTGTCCAAAGTCTTTCTGCAATTGCTCTGAAGTCAGATACTCAAAGTCACAATCAGAAACATCTTTTCCTGTTTCATCAGCAATATAGCGAGCCATAGCAAATGAACCACCCAGGACTTTAAATGCATTAAGTCCAAAGCGATACGACTCATCTTTTACGTATAATCCACCAAGACCTAAATTAGAGGCCATACCCTCAAGATTTGCCAAAGGTGTCACGGCATATTGAGGAAAGCTTTTATGAAATGCGCGAGCCTTCTTAACATTTTCAAGTGACATGACCTGAAGATTTCTGTCTTCACTCTGAGGCATCTTATTAAGTACCCACTTCATTTCTGGCTGCATGTTGTTGACCCCTTTTCAGCGTATTTTTGTTTATTAACGTATCTTTAATAGTAGACCACTTTTCTGCTAAATCTGACTAAAAGTTAGTAAACCTAACAAAAAGTTTTCCACCATTTGTACCTACCTATAAAAACAAAACAACTGCCAGCAGCTTATTACTACTGACAGTTGTTCTTTAACATAAGGAATACATACTATCCTTACTTCTTGGCCTTAGATTTAGTGTAATACGTATCTTCCATAGGAAGCTTAGTACGCATCACATGATCATAGGCATAGTATGCATTTGCTACTGCAGGAGCAGTTGGGATTGTTGAAATCTCACCAATGCCTTTTCCTCCGTAAGCAACAGGGAGTAAATGCTCCTTCTCGACATAAATTGCCTCAATATGAGGAATATCAGGAGCATGGAAGAGGCCTAGAGTAGCAAACTTTGACTTTGGCACACAATCCTGAAGCTTGTAGTTTTCTGTTGTGGCATAGCCGAGCGACATCAACACGCCGCCCTCAATTTGACCTTGGATTGCAATAGGGTTAATGACCTTGCCAGAATCATGCGCGGCATATACATCAGTAACCTTGCCCTCATCGTCTAAAACCACGCACGTTGTTGCAAAGGCATAACAAATGTGGCTCTTTGGATTAGGCTTGTCAGCACCAAGTTTATCGGTTGGCTCAAAGTAAACATAACGGAACTCATGACCTTCAAGCTTCTTCAAGCCTGCAACTGGATCCTTTGGATGAATACCCGCACCAGCAACCAATGCTTTACCATCTGCGTATCCAACACCCTCATAAGGACGACCATCAGAGTACACAATAGTCTTTCCGTCACCGTGCGCCTCAACGGGCTCAGACGATACTTCCTTGCCAGCCTCAATATCCAAAAGCGCGTCACGCAGCAAGAACGCCACGCCACGAACAGCTTCTCCGGTAACAACTGTTTGACGAGAGCCAGAAGTAGTACCTGAATCAGGTGCATTTTCTGTAGAGCACTCACCGTTAACAATAACTGACTTTGGAAGGCCAATTGCTTCAGCAACATCCTGCAAAAAGACTGTATTGCAACCCTGACCAATATCTGAAGTAGCAGAGTAGACAACAACCTTGCCGTCTTCAATACGAATGTTTGCACGACCTGCGTCAGGCAGACCAACGCCAACACCAGAGTTTTTCATAGCGCAGGCAAGACCAGCACGTCCCTTATGGGCTTCATATACATCTTTAACTGCAAGAAGCGTTTCTTTAAGTGCCGTTGACTGATCACAGATCTGACCATTAGGAAGTACATCTCCAGGAGCAACTGCATTTCTCCAGCGCATCTCCCATGGACTTATGCCGACCTTCTCGGCGAGAAGATCCATGAGCTCCTCAAGAGCAAACTCAGTCTGGCAAACTCCAAAGCCACGGAATGCACCAGCAGGTGGATTATCAGTATAATATCCATAACCACGAATATCAGTATTTTGATACTTATACGGACCAACAGCGTGTGTACATGCGCGCTCGAGAACTGGTCCACAAAGTGATGCATACGCTCCTGTATCAAAATAAATATCGCAATCAAGAGCAGTAAGGTGACCTTCAGCATCGCAACCGAGTGTAAAATCTGCCTCCATAGCATGACGTTTTGGATGGAAGATGAGCGACTCGTTACGAGTAAATTTACACTTAACCGTACGCTTAAAAATGTAAGCAGCCAATGCAGAAATATGCTGAACGGTTACATCTTCTTTTCCACCAAATCCGCCGCCTACCAGCATGGTTTCTACAACTACCTTATCAGGAGTTTCATCCCATCCAAACATGTGGGCAACTTCTTTACGAGTGTCGTAGGCACCTTGATCGGTAGAAAGAATCTTTACACCATCTTTATAGGGGAACGCAACAGCGCATTCAGGCTCAAGGAATGCATGCTCAGTAAAAGGTGTCGAGAAATGCTTAGTGATAATGTGAGTAGAATTTTTAAGTGCATCCTGAACATTACCGCGTGTAATATGACGGCTCTGGCAAAGATTACTTTCTGCTTCTGTATGTACAAGAGGAGCACCTTCAGCAGCAGCCTCTTCAATATTACGCACAATAGGAAGCTCTTCATACTCAACTTTTACAAGTTTTTTGGCCGCTTCAAGAGTCTCTTCATCCTCTGCGACTACCATGCAAAGTGCATCGCCCAAATAACGTGTATTTGAACCTTCAGGGATAAATACATCCCAATCCTGCTGAATGTGGCCAACTTTATTTACAGGTACGTCTTCAGCTTTCAAGACTCCAACAACACCTGGTAGAGCCTCTGCCTCTGTTGTATCAATTTTTACCACACGTGCACGAGGATACTTAGAGCGCACGCATGAGCCATACGCCATATCTGGGAAATCAACATTGGTTACGTCATCAGGATATTTACCATATCCAAGTACCTTTGCACGAACATCAACACGGAATGCTTTTGAACCAACACCGTAATTATCGCCACGCTCTAGGTCTGGATCAATTTGCTCTTCTCCACGAAGAATACGTGCGGCTTTTAAGATACCTTCAATAATTTTCTTATATCCAGTGCATCGACAAATATTATTTTTAATTGCTTCTTTAACTTCTGCTTCAGTTGGATTAGGGTTTCGACGGATTAAAGCTGCGCCACTCATTACCATGCCAGGGATACAAAAACCACACTGAACAGCTCCAACTGCACCAAAAGCGTACACAAAGGCTTCTTGCTCCTCATGAGAAAGGCCTTCTACGGTTTCAATAACCTTTCCTTGTGCGCGCTTAGTATTCATAATGCAACCGCGAGTAGCTACGCCATCAATAACAACCGTACAGGTGCCACAAGCGCCTTGTGAACAACCATCTTTTACCGATAAAAGATGTAAATCATCTCGAAGAAAACGAAGTAACGATTTATTTTTTGTAGTAGTAATTGTTTCTCCGTTTACCGTAAAGGTATACTCTTCTACTTCTTCGGCCATTTTCACTCCTTACGTGTCTGGGAGAATGTTGTGTGTCGTACCCCAAACCCGCTAACTGAACATTTTTGTCATGCATTACAAATCTATAGTTTTTATCGCTTTAATCTATAGCTTTAGATTGCTCCCCTCTCTTTTTAGCGTAGACGGTTGGTAAAAGTTTTACCAACCGTCACACGACTATAAACTACGCACCTATAAGATAGCTGTACGAATCACGTACCGTGACAATCATCTTGCGGATATTTTCTGGAAGACCACAAGCTTCATCATCAACGTTATAAATTGCTGTACTGCCATCAAGACGTACTAAGAAACCGTCTTCAGTTGGAAGGAAGCCTTCATTCTCAGAATTGTCAAAGTCTTCACGACTCCAGAATGCAGTGAACTTATCCTTGTAAGGGCGTCCTTCAGAATATGGGCAGAACACGGCACAGTTACCGCACTCATTACACATGCCATCAACGTGAATAATCTGCTGCTGAAGAATACCTGGAACCTTAATAGCAACATTTGCACGATTCGGGCATACCTCGACGCATGCTTCACATACCGAAGGACAAGAAAGACAACGTGACTGCTCGCACGCATCAGTATCACCGCAAAGCTGTCCACGCTTACCAAAAATCTTAGCGACGTCTTCCTCAAGATTAGAAAGTTCTTTGCCTGAGAAATTGAAATCTGCAATGGCAACGGCTACGGTCATTGCATCTGCAATACCTTTGACAACAGTTGCTGGACCACGGCGTCCATCACCAACTGCATAGACGTGCTCAAGAGAAGTCTGAAGATTATTGTCCACAACTGGACGGCCCTTCTCGTCAAGGGTAATGCCAGAGGTGGTATAAAGATTGGGCTCAATCTGCTCACCAACTGCTGTAATAACAGCGGTTGCAGGAATTGTAACGAACTCGCCTGTTCCCTCAGGACGACGACGACCAGACTCATCAGGAGCGCCAAGTTTCATTACCTCGCAGGTAAGCTGGTTATTGGCCAAATCTCCTGGGGCGAGAAGTTCCATGAACTCCACGCCGTCATCAATGGCCATCTGCAGCTCTTCCTCATCAGCAGGCATATAGCGCTTGGTACGACGATATACCAGACGTACATTTTGTACACCAGCAACACGCTTTGCTGCACGAGCCACATCCATAGCAGTATTACCAGCACCGATAACAACTACGTCAGTACCAAGGTTAACGGACTCAGGTGTACGCTTAAACTCCTCGAGGAACTCAAGAGCATCCAGAGCCTCACCGGACTTCAAGGTCTTACGACCAGGAGCCCATGCACCGATGGCTACTACAACGTCGGTATAACCCTCAGAAAGCAGAGTATTTACATCTGCAACCTCAACGCCTGTCTTAAAGGTTGCACCATATGCCTGGCACAGCTTGACATCATTATCGATAGCTTCCTCAGAAATACGGAAACCAGGAATAACGTGACGAACAATACCACCAAGCTTATTGGTACGTTCAAAAACAACTACTTCAATACCTGCGCGTGATAAGAAAGATGCCGCCGAAAGACCAGCGGGGCCACCGCCGATAATAGCAACCTTCTTATCCTTAACCACACCACGAGAGGCAAGTGTTGGAAGGACTTCCATAAGGCCGTTCTCTGCGGCGGTAAGTTTGCAGCTACGAATATGAACATGCTCATCAACGTAATTACGCATGCAGGAATTTGTGCAGGTGTGAGGACAAATAGTACCGGTAATAAAAGGAAGGGCATTGCGCTCAAGAATGATGTGTAAAGCGTCAGCATAACAGCCTTCATCTACTGCCTTAAGATATCCTGGAATGTCCTGATGAATTGGACAAGAATCACGACATGGTGCAATAAAGCAGTCAGTCAGCGGAAGCGCCCCGCGTACGTGACGATCAGGTTGTGGCTTAATCTCTTTGTGATAACGTGCATTTTTGAGCGAACTTTCAAGCAAAGCAGATACCTTTGCCACATCAACGCCAGAAAATGCTTCCGTATTTTCATCTGCAAAGAGTCCAGCAATCTGCGTCATGCGCTCATAGCCACCAGGCTTCAAAATGGTAGTTGCCATAGTAACAGGCCAAATACCTGTATCAACAAGATCTTTAATATTGTTGTAGTCTGCACCACCAGAGTACGAAATACGAAGCTTGCCATCAAACTGCTCAGAAAGACGCTTAGCAAGTGAAAGTGACAAGGTCCAAAGAGAACGACCAGACATATACATTTCTTCGCTTGGTAACTCACCACGAGTAACATCTACTGGGAAGGTATTGGTAAGTTTGACACCAAACTCAACACCCTTTTCTGCACACAGTTTCATAAGACGCTCAAGCATAGGAACTGCGTCAGCCCACTGCAAATCTTCCAGGAAGTGATGGTCATCAAAGGCAATGTAGTCAAATCCTAAAGAATCCAGCGTTTTACGTGCGTACTCATATCCCAAAAGCGTTGGATTGCACTTAATAAAGGTATTGAGGTGCTTCTCGGTAATGAGATAGGAAGCAATTCGCTCAATCTCATCTGGAGGACAACCATGCAGAGTTGACTCTGTAATAGAATCTGAAATACGAGAAGGAATGGAATCAATAAATGCCTCGTCAACATTGTGGAAGCGATTAATGTTAGCTTTTGCCCATGCAATCGCCTCCTTAAATACAAGAGTCTCAGAGGCATCCTTCATGTCATTTATATATTTATCTACCTTAGGAGTTTTAATTCCTTCAAGGTCATAACCAACGGACATGTTAAAGACAAAGCCATCAGCATCTCCCAGACCAAGCTCTTGAGAAAGAATATGGCAAATAATCCATGCCTTGACATACTCATCAAATGCCTGAGGTACGGTTAACTCTGTAGACCACTCACAGTTGTATCCCTCATCGGATGCCAAAATACAAGGCTTATTAACACAAGCTGAAAGCTCTTCTCCATCCATTTTCTGAACTGTTTTAAGCTCAAAGAAACGAGCACCGGTAACATATGACGCTACGATATTCTGTGCAAGCTGTGTATTGGGGCCCGCTGCAGGACCAAATGGGGTCTCAATTTTCTCGTTAAAAATAGGACGAGCAGCTCCAGCTGTCTTGGCAAATGCATGAATTCCAAAGATAGTCTTCTGATTTTCGTACTCATCTAAAATCCAATTCATCAGATGGTCGAATTTCATGGGACGCATAATGTCGCTCATTTTGGTTCCTCTCCTTTTAACCAATGTGAGTTATAGTCCCCGCACTTATGGCGTCCGCGGGCGACGCCTTATTTACGCATATGCGCAAGACGAGAAGAACTTTCATAGTTCTTCTCGTCATAACAACTTAATACTGGCGGCCGTTGAGCTCTCCCCAAAGCTTCTTGGCCTCAACCATAGTCCAAGCGTTAATCTTGTCCTCATCAAACGCAACAAATTCGCGGTCCTTATAGAGAACCTTACCGTTGACAATAGTAGTGCGGCAGTTCTTACCCTCAAAGCCAAAGAGCATGTGACCGTCGATGTTCTCGTCAGAGAACGGCGTGAACGGTTTGTAATCAAAGATTGCAATGTCAGCAGCAGCACCAGATGCAAGCTTACCTAAAGGCTTGCCATTAGACTTTGTTGAGAAGTACTTCTCGGCCATCTTGACATTGTTCTTGAAGAGCATGGTCATAGCTTCAACCCAACCAACATTTGGCATACAAGCATTATGACGCTGCATAGGTAAGAAGACCTTCAGCGATTCAAGCATATCGTGCGTATACGCATCGGTGCCCATGCATACATCAATACCACGCTTGAAGAACTCGAGTACCGGCGCACACCCAACCGCATTACCCATATTGGACTCAGGATTGTTAACAATGCTGGTATGAGTATGAGCAAGGATGTCCATATCAGCAGGAGTTACGTGGATGCAGTGGCCAAGCATGGTCTTCTCGCCCAAAAGACCATGATCAAGCAGGCGATGTACCGCAGTGGTTCCGTGATTAAGAGCAGAATCATATACATCATCCATGCCCTCGCAAACGTGAATATGGAAGCCGGTAAGACCGTTGTTGGCCTCAACCATCTTATCCAGCGTCTCATCAGAAAGCGTAAAGAGGGCGTGTCCACCAAACATAGCGGCAATCATATCGTCATCTTCATCTGCAGCCCATTTAGCAAAGGCAGCATTTTCAGCGATAGACTCATCACGCTTGACCTCTCCATCACGATCAGATGTCTCATAGCAAAGGCAAGCACGAATACCAAGCTCTTTTGCGACGTCTTTGATAGCAAAGAGTGAATCAGGAATCTCACAGAAACTTGCATGGTGATCAAAGATAGTAGTAACACCATCTCGCAGTGAATCAAGGATAGTTGCGTAAGCGCAAGCGCGAGTTCCATCAAGCGTCAGATGACGGTCGATGTTCCACCACTGCTGCTCAAGATTTTCAAGGAAGTTGTGAGGGTTACAGTCTTTGATAGCAAGACCACGTGCCAAGCCAGAATAGATATGAGTATGGCAGTTAATAAGACCTGGCATAATGACGCCGCCATGCGCGTCAAGCTTTTCTGCATCGGGATAGGCGGCTTCAAGTTTCGCACGCGTATCAACGGCAACAATCTTCTGACCTTCAATTGCTACGGCACCATCTTCAATGTACGGATGAGCTTCGTCGCGCGTAATAACACGACCGTTCACAATAAGCAGCATAGGAACTCCTTGCCACATGCCGCAGATCAGCTACGGCGTATAAAATGACGGATGTGCCCTCTCCGACACCCCGTTCGGACATATATTAAAGAGAGCCCGACTTCTCTTTTGTGCAAAAACCAAAACAAACAATTTGTTTTATATTCTAATTTTTTATTTGGTTTATATTCTCATAAATTTTGTCAAAACAACTAACTTATCGGTGTACGGTCGAATCTTGACGTAAACGGTTTCTTGCCACATTAACCAATACCTATACATAGTGTCCTATTCCTGCATAAACAAAACCTGTTAGGGTAGAATTGTTTAAAATAATTTTGAAACTAATTTTCATACTTGGAGTACATCACTATGGACATGCAGCAGATTGATTTTTTAAAACGTCTTGCACAGGGTATTGCTCTAGAATTTGGCTCAAACTGTGAAGTTGTTGTTCATGATCTTCAGAGTAAAGATCCTGCTCATACCATAGTTGCTATTGAGAATGGTCATATAACAGGAAGAAGTATCGGAGATGGCCCTTCAAACGTAGTACTCAAAGCACTCCATTCAAATCCAGAAAAGCTTCATGACTCTCCCTCTTATCTCACCAAAACAGAAGACGGCAAGATACTCAAATCAACAACTATTTACCTACGTGATGAGAAACACAAACCAATCGCAATTTTTGCTATTAACTACGACATTGCACTTTTCTCTGCAATGGAAGAATCCTTACGTGGTCTCATTACTCCCAGCAATTCATCTGAAGACACTCCGCAGACCATTCCACATAACGTAACCGATCTTCTCGATGAGCTTATTGATCAAAGCGTACGCATGGTTGGGCGTCCTGTTGCTCTTATGACAAAAGATGACAAAATCAAAGCAATCCGTTTTCTTAATGATTCTGGAGCATTTCTTATTACCAAATCAGGTCAAAAAGTCTGTTCCTATTTTGGCATTTCAAAGTACACTCTTTACAGTTATCTTGACGAGGCAAAAAATCAAAATTTATAGTTGTAGGTAACATATCGTCAACAATAAAACCTCCCATTTCCTATTATCTAAGAAATGGGAGGTAATCTTTAAAACGAAGGTGAGAAACTAAGGTAAATCCTCACTACTCAGACTTATAGTCTGTTTTATACGCCTTAACAGAACCTGGCTTATGCTCAACTGCAGGTACACCTGTCGCAGCTGACTTATACAATGCTCCAACTGCTTCTTCCTGTACCTCTGCGGCTCCCTCAACTGCTTTCACAACTTCCTTATCAGGTCCACCCTTAGGAAGAACAAGATTAAGAATAATGGCAGAAAGTGCTGCAACAACAATAGCAGAATGTCCAAATACCTCATTAATAAACGCAGGCATTCCAGGGCCTGCAAGAGAGTTAGACGTCATGGTAATACCCATACCTAACGCAAGAGACAAACCTGCAATAGTTGCTCTACGAGGAGTAAGGCCATCTTTAGAAAGAATGCGAATACCAGTCATTGAAATAGTACCGAATACGTTAATAGTAGCTCCGCCAATAACAGGTTGAGGAATACCTGAAAGAATTGCCGCTAACTTTGGCGCCAAACCAGCTACCAAAAGGATTGCACCTGCAACCGCAAAAACACGACGATTAATAACACGAGTTTGTGTCACGATACCAACATTTTGACCATATGTTGAAGTTGGGAATGCTCCAAAGAAAGCGCCAACCATAGTCATAACACCCTGAGAAACAAGACCACCAGTAAGCTCTGTATCGGTGGGTTCACGATCCATACCGCCTACCGTTGCACCAGTCATGTTACCAACAGCCTCAAGTGCAGCAACAATAAAGACAATAGTTACCGAAGCAATTGTTGCTGGAACAAATTCAAGTGCAAAAGGCATAAAGTGAGGAAGCTCAACCCAAGAAGCATTGACTACAGAGTCGTAGTTAATCATGCCAAAAGGAATGGAAACAACATAACCTACGAGCATGCCAAAAAGTAAAGATCCGAGCTTGAAAACACCTTTAGCAAAATTACTGAAGTAAATACATGCAGCAAGAGTAATAAGAGCAACAATCCAGTTTTGAGGAGCACCAAAGTTTGCTGAACTCTTACCACCGGCCATATATCCAATAGCAACGCTATATAGAGAAAGACCAATACAAAGTACTACGGTACCTGTTACAACATTAGGGAATAACACACGAATCTTCTTAAAGAAGAAACCAAACAAAACAGCAACGATACCACCGATAAGTTCAGCTCCAAGAATGGCCCCAATTCCATTAGCAGCGCCAATAGCTTGCAGGGTAGGTACGTAGGCAAAACTTGTGCCCATAATTATCGGCAACCCTGCACCAAACTTGCCGAAGAGTGGATATGCCTGCAAAATAGTAACTAATCCAGACATTACTAACGAAACCTGAATAAGCAGTGTTTTATCCGCTGGGGCAAGATTGCAAACACCCGCAATAATAATTGCAGGTGTAATGATACCCACTACAGCTGCAACTACATGCTGTAATGAAAGTGGAATAAGCTCGCCAACAGACGGTACCCCATCCCATTGAAACAAAATGGATTTCTTTGAATCCGCCATAGTGCCCTCTCTCACTTGTGGTTCTTTATATTCTGTGGCTAACCTACACACCACAACCTACTTAAACAAACATCGCTACTACAAAATCTAATGAAAAGTTTTGTAACCTAACTATTATTTAGACATAGATAGAGTAATCTTTTTTATACAAGTAGCAAACCTTTTTCGGTAATCGGTTAAATTTGAGAGATGAACAGTATGTCAAGCAGAACTAATTTTGACGCATCCAAACTTCCTAACAACCTACCAGAAGTTGCAAAAATGACAGCACAACTTGTTGCTCTTAAAAGTACTGATCCTGGTTCTTATGAAGAAGAAATTGAAACATTTATTAAAGCGTGGATTGTTGACTCGTGTTCTTTTTCACTACCAAACAAAAAAGAACTATTCCCCTTTATTCAAGAAATTGAGGTTTTTCCTCATAGACGTTGTCTTAGGGCAACAATCCCCAGTGCTACCACATCATTTGATTCCTCTACACTCCCCCCATCAGACCTGACATTTATCTGCCATATGGATACCGTAACTGATGGCGATGGCTGGGACTCTGAAACACCTGCATTCAATCCCGTATATAAAGATGGACTGCTGTATGGACGAGGCTCATGTGATATGAAAGGGGGACTTGCCTGTGCACTTCTCGCCTTTAGAGACGCTTGCCAGGCATGCAAGACACAAAAAACGCTTCCCCAAAAATCTCTTTCTGTCATCTTCACGGTTGACGAAGAAGCTAATATGCGTGGCGTTGAACGTGTTATTGATGCTGGTTGGGTTGGCGAGAAAGGCTGGGTGCTTGACGCTGAGCCTACAAACAATGCCATCCGTGGATCTCACAAAGGTCGAACCTGGTTCAAAATTACTGTTACCGGAATCACAGCTCACGCAAGCACCCCTTGGAAAGGTGCTGATGCTATCGCTGCAATGGCAATTGTTATAAATGAGATACGAACTGCAGTGCAGAGTCTACCCACTCATCCAGAACTTGGATCATCAACGGTAACCTTTGGGCAGATTGTGGGTGGATATCAACCGTACGTTGTTCCTGATAAAGCCGAACTCTGGGTTGACATGCGCTTAGTACCCCCTACAACAACGCAAGCTGCAGAGCATATAGTGCAACAAGCAATCAAGCAAGCCCAAACAGAGATTTGCGGTACTCACGCCAGCTATGACATTACGGGAAATAGGCCTTCCGTTGTCCTTCCCAAGAATTCAGAACTTCTCGCACAGCTTCTCTCGTGTGTAGAATCTTGCAATACGCCTGCAAAGCTCGATATTTTTACTGGATATACCGATACCGCTGTAATTGCATCCACCTGTAAAAATACAGAATGTATGTCATATGGGCCTGGAGAACTTGAACGGGCTCATAAACCAAATGAGTACGTTCCTGTAGAAGATTTAACACGCGTGTATCGAGTATTTAAATCACTGATAAACACTGTATGCGACTTTTAGACTAATTTATAAGAAGTACTATCTTATGCAATACAACTTGCCTACTGGTCTGCATTATTTCTTCTTCTCACAAAAAACCACGGCTGCTACGCAGAGAATTAACCCCAATACTGCAGGCTTCACAATTGATAGAGCATCTTTCAAACCACTGTTCATCGCTTGACTACCGGACACCGTAGAGCATTACTCAACAACAATCCAACAACTACTGCCTGTTAAACTTGTTGATCTTACGGTCGTAGGTTAGCAGGCCGTTTACCTCTTCCTCAACGTCAGATACCTGGGTATAGACGTATCCCGCAAGGCCTTCAGCCTGCAGCGATTCCGCCTCTTCAAGCAGCTTTTGAACAGCCGCTCGCCAATCCTTAACTGTGGCAAAATCCCCGTAACCATACGAATGATCAAGTGACGTATGACCTGGTGTCATCTGCGCAAGACCACCAAACTTAGAGATTATTACCGCTCGATTCCCTCGTTGCTTCCCGCTCCAACCCGCGCGAAGTGGGCGGAAGTAATTGTGAATGCTCAGAAAATCGCCACAGTCCTGGTCATACCAACCGCTTGTCGCATCGATTGGACGTGTTGCATCCAAGGTGCGAACAGCCTCAGTAGCTGCACAAGCATCAAACTGTCCCCAACCCTCGTTAAAAAGCGTCCAAAAGCCAATCGAAGGATGCCCGTCCAAAAGCTTGACCATTTCCTGACAAGTTTCTGTCCACTCCTTGCGATAACCCTCGTCACCTGCGGATAAAGCCTCGTGATGACTTGGTGTTGTGTCGTCAAATCGTCCCCAGGTAAAGCTGAACAGCGTCGGCTTCTGACTCGTGTGCCAGGGACTATATGCACTACCTCCCGAAACACAGTCCTGCCAAACCAGCATGCCGAGTCGGTCACAGTGGTAGTACCAGCGCTCGCTTTCAATCTTGATATGCTTTCGCAGCGTATTAAAACCAGCCGATTTCATAGCCTCTACGTCATATACCAGCGCATCATCGGACGGCGCCGTTAGCAATCCGTCAGGCCAATAGCCCTGATCAAGCACGCCGCACACAAAATATGGCGCGCCATTCAAGTGCACCCTTGGCACACCAGCCTCGTCAGGCTTCACCTCAACAGTACGAAACGCGCAATAGCTCCGAACAAAATCGACCGCCGCATCATCATGCCAAAGCGTAGCTTCCACGGTATAGAGATACGGCCTCTCCGGCGACCACAACTGCGGTTCATCTACCTGTAGCTTCGTGCAAATTTCCCCTGCTTCACCCACCAAAAGCCTGGCGAGAAGAACGTCTTGCCCAAGCTCATCCTTGAGCGCAAGTTCCAGCTCCAACGCGCTCGACTGCGCATTTGCTGATCCGCTTACCTGCACGTTCGCCTTAACTTCAAGTGTGCCAAACATGTCGCCCTTAAACGTCAGCGACTCAAGGTGAGTTGCAGAAACAACCTCATACCAAACGCTCTGCCAAATGCCACTCTGAGCGGTGTACCATATGTCGCCGCGCAAAAGTCGCTGCTTACCTCGCAGTTGAGAGCCGGTATCGCTTGGATCCCAAACGCAAAGCACGAGCTCAGCTGCGTCCGCCACCTCAGCCGCGGTTGCCGTGGTAGGATCCGCAACCTCTCCCGTCGCCGCGCTTTCCCCTGCCTCGGCCGACCCAAGCAGATTCGTAATGTCAAAAGAAAACGGCAGGTAACCGCCAGTATGTGTGCCAACAAGCTTACCGTTTACAAAACATGCGCACATCCAGTCGACCGCATCAAAATGCAAAATAAATCGCTGGTCATCGGCCAGTTTTGGCAAGTCAATTTTGCGCCTATACCACAAAAACTCATTTGGACGCACCGTTCGACCAACTCCAGAAAGCGGAGCTTCTGGCGAGAACGGCACCACAATCTGCCCATCCCAACGGGAAGGAATCTCCTGTTGCGCGAGGGTTTCTGCGTCCACCTCGCCATCTACCGGCGCAATCGCATACTCCCACACGCCATTCAACATCGCATACTCTTCGCGCTGCATGCGAGGACGCGGATGCTCAGGCAACACGTTCGACGCATCAAGCGCCTCTCCCCAAACAGTCGTCAGAGAATTCAGCGTTTCCTCTGTATGCTTTTTGGGTGCACTTGCCAAAACACGACGAATATCCAGCATCGCATCTCTCATTTCTCATGAAGCAGCAGGTACAAGCATTAACAAACTAGCATAACGTATATAGAGCAGGCATATCACAAACATGCCTAGCGTGACGTATGTATATCATAGCCACTTCGTAAAAGAATTTATATAGCGAGAAAACCGAACAAACCCCAGCTCAGCTATAGGAGCTAGGGCTTGGCTAAAAGCAAATGTCCACATTAAACGCTAGTGCCTGGGAAACCATGGAATGCAGCGATTGACTCGTTTGCAGTACTCTTTGTACTCATCGCCAAACTGCTCGAAAAGCCACTTCTCCTCTGTAGCCTGCATCATTACAGTTAAAAGCGCCCAAAACACAAGGGGTAGTGGTAGCAGATAAAGGTTACTAGAGAGCAGTGCTGCACCTGACATGACAAACGCAAATGCGGAGTAGATAGGGTTTCTGACCAGCGCATAAACACCAGTGGTTACCAGCTGATTTGAGATGATTTTCTCGCGAAGCTTTTCTTTGATGGCAGCAGAAACCCAAAGCCAGATGCCCACAACCAGAAAAGCTGTACCTACGGCATGCATTACGCCAACCATTGCTCGAATGCGAAGATACGGAAGAAAACCCAGCTTGGACAGGGTGATACACGCAACTGTCAGCGCCGTGATGGCAATCACGTAAGCGGGACCGACGCCAAGCACCGGAAGGTAATCGTTCTTCTCGTTCTGAGCAGGCATTTGTTAAACTCCGTTCGGTTAGCGATTTGTTAGCTCAAGTTAACTATGCAAACGTAGGACAATGATGCAGGCAACGAAGACATGCGGCGCACTGGTCCTTAACCCACACAGGTTTCTTATCCTTCATCTGAATGGCTTGAACTGGGCACTTTTGTGCGCAAAGACTACATCCGATGCACTTTTCTGAAACCGAGAAGTGCTGCGTCTTCCTTTCATTGTTGTATATGGGATCCATAAAAAGTCTCACTGCGTACGGGACAACGCCCTGCATGTGATTACCAACAGATCGCTCTTTGATTCCGCTTAGTACAGCGTCAATATAACTCTCGGCTTTGTTGTTAATTTGCTGGACCTTTGCCTTGTCGCTCAAATCAAAAATTGGAGTCCAGGTATCAGGCATTTTGACGCTAAAACCAGCGTTGAGCTCTAGTCCTTTGGAGATTCTGCAAAAACTCACGAGTCGTAATGGGGAGCTCCCAGTTATAAACTGGCGTCACAATGCCAAGCATCTCATCTTCTGAGAGATTTACCTGGCCGTTTGATACCTCGATCGAGACTGCGGTGTCATCAAACTCCGCGGCAATTCGTTCGGCAACATATTTGCAATTGCCGGTTGCAGAAAAATACAAAATCATGTGTCCCTCTCCCGCGCGGTGATTGTTAGCCGCACTCCCTTGACACTAATAATAAGCCATTTCACCTGGTTAATATCAGTTACTACCCACTATATGAGTGTCCACCACACTGGACACTCAGAATCCTTTTTAAGCCTATGATTATTTAACGATGAGAAATAAATTGCCTGTTCAAATGGCTGATTTTTTCTCTAACATCTTTGAAAGGAACACACCATGAAACGAACGATTGACGTATCAACAAACCTGAGCACGCAAGTTCCACCTGACACTATTGACGTAGACATCACTATTCGAGGAACTTCCAAGATCCGCGAAGACTGCACAGCCAAATATAATGTACTGCAAAAACTTCTGGGATATGATTTCCACGCTAAACTATCCATCAAACAGCACCTTGAAGAAGATCTCGTCGAGAAAATCTGGAAAGCACTCAGTTCATGTGGTGATGAAGTGACCTTTTCAGTTGAATTCTCGATAGCACATAACGACACCATTAAAGACAACCTTTCTGTAGATGCTATTGTTATCTGTCGTCAAAAAGCAAATCTTCTTGCTCATGCTGCCGGAGCAAAGGTGGTTGGGCTTAAGCATGCAGACTACGACTTTAACGGAAGAGAACTAGCGTATAAAGCCTGCGATCATATAGCTTTTTGTGAATCTGATTATGGAAACCAAGTTCCTACATTTGATTCATCAGACATAGACATCTGTTGCTACGTCAGCACCTCATGGGACATCGAGCTGCTCCCACCAGATGATCTACTGTAGCTGAACAAACCACCGCACTTAAAAGGGTTTCTCGCCAGGCGAGAAACCCTACTAGTAGCAGGCTATTTTCACTTGCAGGTTTTTCACGGATGCAGTTCGTTTACTGACGGAGCGTCATCTGCGCTCCCCGTTTACTGGTAGCGGAGCGATTCCACAGGATTGAGCTTTGAGGCTCGACGAGCAGGCCAGTAGCCAAAGATGAGTCCGATGCCAATGCAGATTCCCGAGGTGATCATCACGATATTTGGGGTGATGATGGGCGTGATACCAGTTTCAAGCTGTATCATGCTGCCAAACGAGCCGGCCAGTCCCCACGCTCCGGCGTAGCCCAGGGCAATGCCAATCACACCGCCCATGATGCATATCAAAATGGACTCGCACAAGAACTGCTTGGTGATGTCGGACGCGCGAGCGCCAAGGGCTTTACGCAGGCCAATCTCCCTAATGCGCTCCGTCACGTTGGTGAGCATCATGTTCATGATGCCAATGCCGCCAACCAGAAGCGAAATACTTGCCGTAGCGGTAACCAGAACCTGGAACGACATCAGCGTGGCATTCATCTGCTCAATAATGGACGAGAGCGTCATGACCGTCACGCGGTCTTCTGCCTGCGCCGAAGGAATGTTGAACCAGTCTAGCAACCAGGACTTTGTCTCATCCGCAAGCGCCTTCATGTCAACGTTTTCGCGAGCGTAACCAAAGACCTGGCTGATAGTTTTGGTGCCCGTCAGGCGAGCTGAATACGTGGAGTACGGTATATAGGCCAGCAGTGTATCGCCTTGCCCGCCTCCATTTGGGCCACTGTCAACCACGCCCACAATGGTGTAGCTATCGTTGTTGATGCGAACAACCTGTCCAATGGAAGCATCCGCACTGCCAAAGAGCTTCTCGGCAGATAACTTGTCGAGAAGAACGTTTCTAGACGTATCGTCTACGTCGGACTTTGTGAAGAGCGAGCCCGCGGATGCCTTGAGGCCCATGACGGTAAAGTAGTCGGGCGTGCAGCCGATAATTCGCGCGTCAAACTGCTTCTCGGCCGAGTTGACGCGGGCCATGGTGGAGTCAATGCCGGTGACAAGCTCATACCCTGGCACACTGAGCTGCAGCATGTCAAGATCTTGCTGCGTGACCTCGCGGTCTGGCCACGCGTATATCATGACCATACGCGACTGGTTAAGGCCCAGAGAACTGACCAGCGAATACTTGATGCCGTCGATAAGTGCCGTCATGGCAATAACCGCGCTGATGCCAATAACAATACCCAGCACCGTCAACAAGCTACGGCCACGGTTGGCGTTGAGCGCAGACAGGGTTTCTCGCAGCAGATCCATCAACCTCATAGCGCGACACCTCCCGTCGCGGCGTGTTGC
>JAHACE010000175.1 GCA_018376005.1 Atopobium sp.
AACAGAATGCCGCGGACTGGGTTAAGAGCTCGAACAACGCTAATGTCAGCAAACATGTTCATAACACCCATGGCACCCAAGAACAAGAACCAAAGCGTCATGACAGGGCCAAAGGCCTTACCAATGGTAGAAGTACCTGCCTTCTGTAAGGCAAAGAGGGTGCAAAGGATGATGATGGTAATCATGACAACAATGTGCTGATTATCACCAATGATAGCATGAGCTGCAGGAATAGTACGCAAACCCTCAATAGCGGTGGTTACTGTAACAGCTGGGGTCAAAATACCGTCAGCAAGAAGAGCTGCGCCACCAATCATGGCAGGAATAATCAGCCATTTGGCGCACTTTTTAACCAAACTGTAGAGCGCAAAGATTCCGCCCTCATTGTGGTTGTCTGCCTTCATTGCAACCATGACGTATTTAACGGTTGTAATGAGTGTCAGCGTCCAGATAATGAGGGACAGAGCACCCAAAACAACATCGGTGCTCATGGTAAGAAGACCACCGTTACCAGCAATAATTGCCTTCATGGTGTACATTGGAGAAGTGCCAATGTCACCGTAGACGATGCCAAGGGTAACAAGTACCATGCCGGCACTTAGAGGAATGCCAGTTGATTTCTTGGCTTTATTCTTAGAGAAAAGCGCATGAAATGCAGCTTTACTTGTATTCATCTATTAATCCTCTCAACAGATGATTAGTACAGTTCGTCATCATATGTTAGTCCATATACCTAGTTATAACTAGACGAATGTACAAACGTACTTATTTTGCCTGCAAGCGGAAAAATTTACTCATTTTCCCGCGGTTTTCTCGAGATTTTATATGCATGGTGAATCTTCTGATTTCTTGAGAAGTCCTCCGGAATAGTTTCACTTGTTATGTCTTCAATGTCGACGCCAGCTCGCTGGATTTTCTCGACATCTGGCTTAAAGGTACGTAGGTTGCACGAGAAAATGGCAACGCCACCGCGAGTCAGAAGGCGAGAAATGCCAATGATAAGCTCAGCGTGATCTCTCTGGACATCAAACGAGCTCTGCCTCATGCGCGATGAGTTGGAGAAGGTGGGGACGTCGCAGAAGATGACGTTCCAGCGGTTTTTGGTGTGACGCATCTCGGTAATCCAAGACAGGACGTCTGCCTGGACAAACTCGTGCTCCTCTCCGTCAAAACCGTTGCGCTTCATGTTGCGCTTGGCCCACTCAAGCGAAGGCTTGGAGAGGTCAACGGTTGTGGAGTGAAGCGCGCCACCATCTGCTGCGTAGCAGGTAGCGGTACCTGTGTAGGCAAAGAGGTTGAGGAAGCTCTTAGCTGCGCCGGCACTCTTCATGAGCTCGCGAATCTCTGCGCGCGTATCGCGGTGGTCTAGGAAGATTCCACAGTCCAGTCTGGATGCAAAGTTGACCTCAAAGAGTAGGCCGCCCTCATCGATGAGCAGCATTTCTTTTCTGGAGTTGTCTGCAGCGCTGCCCTCGTCAGAGTACTGAGAGCCACCCTTTGCACGCGTTCTTGTTCGTAGATTTACGTTTGAGCTGGGTACGCTTAGAATGCGAGGAGCCAGAGCTAGGACGTCTAGGAGGCGACGCTTTGCAAGGTCTGGATCAATCTCTTTAGATGCAGCGTACTCAGAGATTTGCAGCCAGGTAGTTGGCTTTATGGCGCCTTTGTAGATGTCAATGCTGACGGCATAATCGGGCAGGTCAGCGTCGTATACGCGGTAGCACGAGACGTCGTTTTTACGAGCCCACTTAGCGCGTTGCTTGGCCACCTTAGCAAGGCGTGCGGCAAATTGATCTGATGCAGGAACCAGCACGCTTACCGGCTGGTTGTTAACCATGACAGTGGGACCTGCGGGAACGGAGGTTGACTCAGAGTTGCTTGCTGGTGCATCAGACGCACCGGCTTTGACTTTTTCAGCGATTGCGGCAGGGTAGGAGCGCATGGTTGCAATGGAGTTGCCCACGTAGACAGAAAGTGTCTGCGATGGAGTTGCTCTGAGTACCGTATCAGTATTTGTATCGCTGGTAAGAAGCGTGCTTGCCTGT
>JAHACE010000176.1 GCA_018376005.1 Atopobium sp.
CTGGCCAGGATTTATGCGCGGAGTTACCTTTGGCTTTTTGATGGTGCTGTTTACCTTTGGCTCTATCATGCTCATTGAAGGCTTTGATTTTAACTTCAACGCTTCCTATAACATTTTTGCTGCTCTCTTCTTACTTGTGGCAACACTTATTGAGTCCGCAGCAGAAGAAATCTTGTTTAGAGGCTACCTACAAACTGGCGTTGCAGCTAAGAGTTCTTTTCCTGTAGCCCTGGTACTTCAAGCAGTGCTCTTTACCGCAACGTATGGACTAACGCCTAATATCTCTGTTGCCGCAGCAGTCTCAGTCTTTTTGATGGGCATCCTGTATGGCCTGGTTTTTTGGCTTACCGATAACCTGCTTATGACCATTGCTATGCACTTTATCTGGAACTTTGTGACTGGCCCTATTCTGGGCATCTCGGTTACTACCACGCTTCTTCCCACCACACTTTTAACGGCGTATCCTGCAGCATCTGAGTTTATCTCGGGTGGCGCCTACGGTATCGAAGCAAGCGTTGTTACCATTTTTGTATGCCTTGCTGCCTGCGCTATAGTAGGTTGGAAATGTTATAAGGCACAAGGCGAGAAGAACTAATGGCTTCAATGTGGTCCATGTTCACTTGAACCTTTAAAACATCTGAGGGAAGAGGGCTTTGAGCCAACCATCTGCTGGACTAATCCTAATATTCAGCCAGTTGAAGAGCACGACAGGCGTCTTCAAACCTTACTTACGTGGGCTCAAGAAGAAGCTCATGTTGAGGTAATTGTGGCGGGAGATCCGCGAGAGCAGTGGGAGCGAGCTGTGGCCCCTCAAGGTTTTGAGCGAGACCGTCGCTGTCGTGCTTGTTACGCAATCCGCTTGGCAGAGAGTTGTCGTGTGGCGGCTGAGCGCGGGTTTGAATACGTTTCTACAACACTGGCCGTCTCGCCCTACCAGCTCTTTGATGCGTGCGAGGATGAGTTGGTGTCCATTGCGCACGCTCATGGACTGACGCCTGTATGGAGAGATTTCCGTCCGTTTTACCCAGAGGCTACAAAAGAGTCTCGTGAGCTTGGTATGTATCGACAAAATTATTGCGGTTGCAGATATTCTGCGGCCGAGGCTCAGATAGAGCGTCATGAAGCTCGTGACGCAAGAAAGGCAGCACGTCATGCGAACTGACGATTTTGATTACAACCTTCCAGAAGAACGTATTGCACAAGCTCCTGCTGAGCCAAGGGACTCTTGTAGGCTTTTGGTGCTGCATAGAGAAGATGGCCGCATAGAGCATAAGCACTTCACCGATATTGTGGAGTATCTTGAGCCGGGCGATTTGGTTGTAGTTAATCAGACGCGCGTTATGCCAGCTCGCCTTGTAGGTAAAAAGCAAAATACGGGCGGCGTCTCAGAAACGCTGCTTTTAAAACGTCGAGAAGACATTGATGCTCTTGGTGGCGTATGGGAGTGTCTGGTAAATCCTGGTAAGCGTCTAAAGCCTGGCGCAGTAATTGAATACCGTGCAGGTGGCTTGCATGCTCCTGACTCAGCTCCTGTTGTGTTGACGGGCACCATTGTGGACTTTGTTGACGACAACAGGGGAGGTCGCCTGGTGCGTTTTGAAGCACAGGGAGATCGCACTCTTGACGAGGCTATTCATGAGGCGGGCCACGTTCCACTGCCTCCGTATATTACACAGTACGAGGGAGACCCAGAGAAGTACCAGACGGTCTACGCTATGCAGGACGAGCATTCTGCTGCAGCTCCTACCGCGGGTCTTCACTTTACTCCTGAGCTCATTGAAACCATCAAAGCAAAGGGTGTTCAATGGGCATCTGTTGAGCTAGAGGTGGGTATTGATACCTTCAGGTTGGTAACAGAGGACGATCCTACTAAGCACGTCATTCATACCGAGCGCTACCACGTAGCTCCAGAAGTTGTAGAAGCAGTAAAGGCTACCAAAGCCGCGGGTCATAAGGTTATTGCCATTGGTACTACCAGTGTTCGCTCGCTTGAAAGTGCTTGGGATAATCAGATTCCTGCAGATGAGCCTCCTGTTGTTGCCCGTCGCTTTGAGGAGGCAGAAGACTCTGCTGCAGTGACTCATAAAGGCGATATGGTTGCCCGAGAAAACGCAACCACCAATCTCTATTTGATGCCAGGCTCTACGTTCCACGTGGTAGACACCATGGTGACCAACTTCCACGTTCCACGTTCAACTTTGATGATGCTGGTTTCTGCGTTTGCAACGCGCGGGCAGATTATGGACGCCTATCAAAGTGCCATTGACGAGAAGTACCGCTTCTTGTCATTTGGTGATGCCATGATCATCATTTAGCGAGTTTGGTTACGTGACCATGACCCTTACGTTTAACTTGAGAGTTTAGATGTAGAAAAAGTGCCCACAGTATTGATGTGACCCCCAAAAGTTAGACTTTTTTAGCGTAGCAGTTTATATGGCTGCTACGCTATTTTTATGCAGCCAAGAGTCTAAGCCTGTATTGCA
>JAHACE010000177.1 GCA_018376005.1 Atopobium sp.
AGTCAACTTTGCAATGCGTAAGAACGTCCTTGATTACGACGATGTTATGAACAAGCAGCGTCAGGTCATTTACGCAGAGAGAAACAAGATTCTTGACGGCAAGGATCTTATGGAGCTCATCGAGACAGTTACTGCTTCTACTACTCAGCGCATTTGCGAGGAGTTCTGTTACGGAGATGCTGACGAGTGGGATCTTGAGGGTCTTGAGAAGTGGCTCACTGAACTTACTGGTAAGACTGATCTTCCAGAGTTTAACGAGGACACCAAGTTTGAGCAACTTGAAGAGGATGTCACCGCATTTGTTCAAAAGACTTTTGACGAGAAGACCCAGAAGCTTGGCGAAGAAGTTATGCGTGAGCTTGCTGCTCAGGTAATGCTTCGCGTCATTGATACTCGTTGGATGGCATACCTCCAGGAGATGGATTACCTAAAGACTGGTATTGGTCTTCGTGGTTTTGGTCAGCGCGATCCTTTGGTTGAGTATAAGACCGAGGCATACGAGGCATTTACGCTGCTGGTAAACACCATGTATGAGGACTTCCTCCGTACTATTCTCCGCCTTGAGCTGGTCAATCGTCCACGTCAGAATACTGAGACAGAGGCCTTCCAAAATGCTCACTATTCTGGTGGAGAAGAGACCGACGGCGATCAAAAGGCACTTAAGCAAGGCAAGAGCATGCTTAAGAATGCCGCAGCTATTGGAAAGAGTCCACAGGGAACCGGCGCCAGCCAGTCTTCTGTATCAACCTACCGTAAGTCTGACGATCCAAATCCTTACGTCAACGTTGGTCGTAATGACCCTTGCCCATGTGGAAGTGGCAAAAAGTTTAAGAACTGCCACGGCCGAAATAGGTAAGAATGGCTGATACAGAGGCTGTTTCGCTCCAAGCTTTAGCGGAGCGTCTCTCTGAGGTAGAAGGATATCTTCACCTCATTGAGAAGCGTCAGCAAATTTCAGAACTTGAGGCAGAAAGTGCTCGTCCCAATTTTTGGGACGACGCTGAAGCTGCGCAAAAAATAATGACTCAACTAGCATCACTTCGCGATGATGTTGCTGGTATTGATAGAGCTAAAGAGAAACTCGGTGATGCTGAGGCCGCTTTTGAGCTTGGAACAGAGCTTGGAGACCAAGCGTCACTCGACGAATCTCAAGCGCTTGCGGCATCTCTTGAAAAAGACTTGTCGGAGCTTGAGCTTTCAAGCTGGTTTACTGATGAACTTGATCATGGTGATGCAATTGTTACTATTAAGCCTGGTCAGGGTGGTCTTGAGGCTCAAGACTGGTGCGAGATGCTTTTTCGCATGTATCTCAAATATTGCGATCGCCGTGGTTGGAAAGTCGATATCAACGACGCTCCTGTTGCAGAGGTTATTGGTCTTGACCGTGCAACCTTTACGGTAAGTGGCAAAAATGCTTATGGCATGCTTCGTGCAGAACAGGGCGTGCATCGTCTGGTAAGAATTTCTCCTACTGACGATAAGAAACGTAGGCAGACGTCATTTGCTGGTGTAGAAGTTTTACCTGTTCTTCCTGAAGATATTGAAGTTGCCATTGACCCCAATGACCTGCGCATTGATGTTTATCATGCATCTGGTCCAGGAGGTCAGGGAGTTAACACTACAGACTCGGCAGTTCGTATTACACACATTCCAACAGGAACGGTAGTAACCTGCCAAAACGAACGCAGTCAACTTCAGAACAAAGCTGCAGCAATGAATATCTTGCGTAGTCGTTTGTATGAGATTGAAAAGGAGAAACGTGAAGCTGAGCTGGATGAGCTTCGCGGTCCAAAGAGAGAAATCTCGTTTGGCAATCAAATTAGGAGTTATGTTCTTTATCCTTATCAGCTCATTAAGGACTTAAGAACAGGTACAGAAACAGGAAACGTAGAGTCCGTTCTTTCAGACGGCGATCTTGATCAGTTCATCATTGCGTACCATCGCTGGGTTGTTGGCGGAAAGGATTAGTGTGCAAAAATCTACTTGGCAAAAGACCTTTAAAGATTCGTTCTTTATCGTCCTTGGCTGTGCAATTTT
>JAHACE010000178.1 GCA_018376005.1 Atopobium sp.
CATAATGCCTCCGTAAACAAACTTATTAGTTGCAATCGTGAAATATCTACTCTAAGTAGGGTAAAGTATCTCACGTTTATAAATTGTTTTCATGGAGGAAGCATGGCACGTTATAGCTATCACTGCACACACTGCGACAATACCTTTGAGATTGAGCGTCCAATGAGCCTGAAGATTGAAGCTCCTCAGTGCCCAAAATGTGGACATGAGACCGAGCGCGTGTACAACACCTCAACCATCGTCTTTAAGGGCACCGGTTTTTACAACACCGATAGCAAAGGCAAGTAATCCTGTGCTTTGAGCCTGAAGGCGCTCTTTAAACGTCACGTATGAAGCTCTTGTTGGACAACACAACAAGAGCTTTTTATTTGCGTTTGAGCACCGCCATAAAGTGGGCATCGCAATCGGCGGAGGCAAAAGCCGTCTGCAAAAATCCCTCTGGCGTAATGCATGTATCGAGAAACTCTTGCGCTTCTGGTGTTAAACGTGCACGCGCAGGACACTCAAAAAGGCTTTGCACCTCAAACTGAGAGCCTTCTGGACTTGCAAGAAAATCATCTACAACCTGCTGATTCTCTGAATTTGAGAGTGAGCACGTTGCATAGACTATAAAGCCACCCACCTCTACACGACTGCTACAGCTTTGCAAGAGTTTGGTCTGCAAGACAGTAAGTTCTCCTCCGTCATACAGGCTTTCTGAAGACAGGTTCCATGCAATCTCTGGGTGACGACGAAGCGTACCCAAACCAGAGCATGGAGCATCAATAAACACCACGTCAAAGCTTTGATTAAGCTCCTCTGGAACCTCTGGTGATACAAACTGTGTGGCATCAAACGTGAGTGATGTAACCTGATCTGAAAGTCCAGCGGTCTTCAATCTTCTTTTTGAAACGTGGGACTTTCCTTTTACAAGCTCAACAGCGGTGATGTGGGGATTCTCTTTATCTAGCACCTCAAATGCATGAGAGAGCAACAAAGATTTGGTCCCTCTACCCTGTCCAACCTCAAGCATATCTTGGTCTACATAGGATGCCGCGAGAAGTGCCACAAGCTGAGAAGCTAAATCTGCAGGAACAAGCTGAACTTTCTTTACACTAAAGAGCTGCTCTGCAATTGCTGCTCTGATACGTTTCTTTGTAAGACATACACAGGAGCGGGGTTCTTTAAATTAAGAATGAGCTTTTGAGCGGCAGACTCTCCCAGCGACTCAATAATCTCCAAACAAATCCACTCAGGAATGCCTGACGCCCACGAAAGCTCTGAAGGCGTTTTGGGATTCTTTGCACGCGTAAGCTGAGCTTCTTTTTCAGAAATTTTTCTAAGCACAGCATTTGCAAGACCAGAAGAACGCTTTGAGATAGACTTTACCAGCTCAACACCTTGGCTAATGGCGGCGTCACGTCTAGTCTCTAAATATAAAACCTCAAATACAGCAATACGGAGAGCGTCCTGTACCTTTGGCTCTAGATGAATACCTGACTTAAGATGATTCCTCAGAGCTTGATCAAGTTTGCCCTTTGTGAGGGTAGCCCCTAGTGCAAGGCGTGTAGCAAAAGCTTTATCTTGAGCAGAAAGCTCCGAGAAGTCTTTTGACTCTCGTAAGTAATCACGAATACGTAAATTATTGCGTCTACACTCAAAGAATGCCTGATAGGCCACTCTTCGAGCAGGAGTTAAGGTGGCCATTATTGAAGCATCTGCCAGGTCATCTGGGACTTCTGAAGTCCTGCGGCAAATGATTTTGCATCCATAGAGCGCTTGCCATCTGGACGCACCTCAAGAAGCTCAAGAGTTCCTTCAGCACAGCCAAGGAACAACCCATGATCTTGAACAGCAACCAAGCCTTGAGTAACAGAAATATCACTTGGAGCTAGTTGAGCGGAGAGAACGCGCAAAGATCTGCCACCAACCGAAGCGCGAGCAGGAGCGGTATCAGACGAAGCCTGAACCCTCAACGCATTTACCTGGGCTGAATCTTCTGGAGCAAGCTTCATTTCTTGCTTAGTAACTTTAGGAGCAAACGTTACTTCTCGCTCATCACGATGCTTGCTTGCACCAATCTCCTGCGTCAAGCTCATGCGCAATCTTCATGATAGAAACGCCAGCAATTACATCTCCCGCGAGGATAGCACGCTGAATTGGAGCGGCTCCTCGCCAGCGAGGCAGCAGCGACGCGTGTACATTCAGAGCACCATAAGGTGCAAGAGAGATAACTTCATCTGGCAAAATACAGCCAAAAGCAACCACACAAAGCGCTTCTGGTTGTACCGCTTGCATGGAAGAAATTACTTCTGGAGTCATGCGGTTTGCCTCAAGAACGGGTAATCCAAGCTCTTGTGCGCATTCTTTTACGGGAGACGGCTCAAGCGTTTTGCCACGACCGCGAACGGCATCTGGCCTTGTAATAACCAAAGCAACCTGGTGATCATGGGCAAGTTTTTTGAGCGACGGAACAGCAAAATCTGGAGTTCCCATAAAGACTACGCGCATGCCAACTCCTAATAGTCAGTTTGACCAGGACGGGCGCCAGAAGCCAGTGCCTCTTTATACTCCTGCAGTATCTCCATACGAGCACCTGGTCCCAGGTGATCTGGCATGGTTATGCCGTTGATGTGGTCAATCTCATGCTGCAAACAAACGGCGAGAAGATCTCCTTCTGCCTCATAACGCATCAGATCACCATCGAGGTTATATGCGTGAACAACAACATGACTTGGGCGCGTAACCGGAACGGTAATGCCTGGGAACGAAAGGCAGCCCTCTTCATATACACGAGGCTCGCCATCTGCAACTTTAATCTCTGGATTAATGAGCACAAAAGGGTTCTCTTGACCGTTTGGATAATCAACATCGATGACTACCATACGTTTCATATAGCCAACCTGAGGGCCCGCAAGACCAACGCCATCGGTGGCATACATAACCTTGAGCATATGCTCGGCCATCTTGCGAACATCGTCGTTAATATCGTCAATCTCTTCGCACTCTTGGCTCAGACGAGGGTCTGGCCAAAGCACCATATCATCAGCTTCAGAACTCATAACTTTCCTTACATCATGTCGTAAGCATCAACATCTAATGTCATGTTGATACCCACTCTTTTATCAAGTGAAGCAGCACACTGAGAAAGAATTTCTCCCACCTGAGCATCTACGGGAGATTTTACTAAAATGTGTCTGCGGTACTTATCTTTTACCTTTGCTTTTACACAATCAGCAGGACCCAAAATCTCCCATCCAGATTGTGCATCTAACTTTGCATGCAGCGCCTCCGCCATCTGATCCGCTACGCGACGAACTTCTTTTTCTGAAGCGCCCCAGAAAAGCACGTTAGACAAGCGCGAGAAGGGCGGGTAAGCTCCTTCTCTTCTTTCTTTAAGCTCTGTGTCAAGAAACGGACGCCTGTCATGGGTCACAACAGAAGCAATAGCAGGATGTGTTGACCAGTACGACTGAATGATGACCTTACCTGGCTTTTCTCCCCTGCCCGCACGACCAGCAACCTGCTCTAGCAAGTCGAATGTTCTCTCGGCTGCTCTAAAATCTGGCAGCTTAAGCATGGTATCGGCATTGATAACGCCAACCAAGGTGACATCAGGAAAATCCAGGCCCTTTGCAATCATTTGCGTACCAATGAGCACCGCTCCAGGAGTTGCATCAAAAAACTCAAGAAGACGCTGATGTTCGCCCTTTTTAGCCGTGGTATCGGCGTCCATACGAATAATTGGCGCATCGCTGCCAAGCAGAAGCTTGAGCTCATCTTCTACACGCTGTGTTCCCACACCATATGCACCCATATAACGGCTGCCGCAGTTTGGACATTTACTGGAAGGGTTAGGATACGCATGCTGAGACCAC
>JAHACE010000179.1 GCA_018376005.1 Atopobium sp.
CAATTCAAAGGGCAAGATGTCCTCTGAAGACAAGCTTATTGATTCAACTATCAACTGGATTCGCCGCAGTCTTGACTGGGCTGTTGAAGACGATATTGACGACCCTCACGAGTTCTTGGATAACTTGCGCGTAGACCTCTTTGAGCATGAGATTTTTGTTTTCACGCCAAAGGGCGAGGTCATGAGCTTGCGTGTCAATTCAACACCTCTGGACTTTGCTTACGCTGTCCACACTGAGGTTGGTAATCACTGTGTTGGTGCGCGCGTTAATGGTTCTGTAGTTCCACTGACGCATACGCTTCAGATGGGCGATCGCATTGAGATTTTGACTAACAAGAACGCTCGCCCTTCTCGCGACTGGATGACGCTGGTAAAGACGCCGTCTGCACGTGCAAAGATCCGCAAGTACTTCTCGCAAGAGAACAAGTCTGATGATGCCGAACGCGGTCGTTCTGAGCTTGCAAAAGAGCTGCGTAAACGTGGTTATGGCATCAGCGCAACACGTACGGTTAAGGCGCTTGATCAGCTCACCGAGCAGTTTGATTATCGCAGCGTAGATGATCTGTTTGCGGGAATTGGCGCAGGTAATCAGTCTGCTAAGCAGGTTGTCAATCGCGTAAGCGAGATTTTGGAAGAGAAAAACCCCGAGGTTGTTACTGAGCAAGAGCGCAACGCCGCGCGTCTTCAGGAGAAGAACAAGGCAATTGCAAACGATCAGCCTTTGGTTCGCTCCTACGTTATTTCTCGTACCGCCAAGGGTAGTCGTCCCAAGAAGTCTAACTGCGGCGTTGTGGTAAACGGCGATCCAGATTTGCTTGTTCATCTGGCGCATTGCTGCAATCCTGTTGCAGGTGACGATATTGTGGGCTTCATTACACGCGGTCGTGGCGTTTCTGTTCACCGCGCCAATTGCCCTAACGTTAAAGACCTGCTTAACGATCCAAAGCGTATCATTCCTGTTTCTTGGGACGCCAGCGGCGCTACTGAGTTTAGGGTAGAGATTGTCGTTGAGGCAACGGACCGTATGGGCCTTCTTAAGGACGTCACGGTTGCGCTGTCTGACGCTGGTGCAAACATTCTTTCTGCTGCTACACAAGTGGGCGAGCAGGGCGTAGTACGTATGCGTTTCTTGGTTTCTATCTCTGATACCAGCTTGCTTGATACCTTATTTGCATTTGTAACTCGCGTGCCTTCTGTCTACGACGCTCGTCGTATTATGCCAGGTGAAGGCGCTAATCAGATGAGAAGGAGACTTTATGGCTAATCAAAATGAGGGCTGCTCTTGCGGCCATAATCACGAGGAAGAGCACGGACACGGTGGCTGCTGCGGTCATCATGGCGAGCATGGCCACGGTGAGCACGGTCATGGCGGTTGCTGCGGCCATCACGGTCACGGTGGTTGCCATCACGCAAAAGACCAGATTGGTGTCTTTAAGGTAGGTCCCCTTGAGACCAACTGCTACATTTACGTTTCTGGTAATGAGTGCATGATTATTGATGCCGGTGCATCGGGTGCAGAGATTGCTGCACAGCTCTTGAACCTTGAGCTTAAGTACATTGTTGCTACTCACGGCCATGCTGATCACGTTGGTGGCGTTAAGGCTTTGAAGCTTGCTGTGCCTGGCGCTCAGTACCTCATCAACGAAGCAGATAATGAGCTTGCACAGAGGGCTCATAACTCAAACGAGATTTATGATGATGCTCCAGAGCCAGACGGTTTTCTCCACGAGGGAGATATTCTGACCATTGGAACTGCACAGTTCAAGATTATGGAAACTCCTGGTCACACTCCTGGTGGCATTGTTTTGGTGGGTGAGGGAACTGCTACTGGCGCCGTTTTTGTAGGCGATACGCTTTTCCAGGGCTCTGCAGGAAGAACAGACCTTCCAGGCGGCAACTTTGAGACACTTAAGGCTTCTTTGAACCGTATCAAGACAGAGCTTGATCCAACCTCCATTATTTTGTCAGGACATGGAAATCAAACGTCTCTTGAGGCAGAGATAGCAACTAACCCTTTCTTACAGGAT
>JAHACE010000180.1 GCA_018376005.1 Atopobium sp.
CCAGGTTGTCGGCTGGATTCAGATTCCAGATACGCAAGTCAACTATCCTGTGTATCAGACTACAGACAACGATCACTACCTGCACACAAACGCAAAGGGCGAGTGGTCAATCGGTGGTCAGATTTTTATGGACTACCAAAACAATCCAAATGGTCTCACTGACCAGCAAACCATTCTCTATGGTCACCACATGAGAAACGGCTCCATGTTCCAGTACATTGGAGCCATGAACGACCAATCTACCTTCGATAAGGTTGAGACCATCTGGTACGTCACACCTACTCAGACATATGAGCTTGAGCCGGTATTTACCTATCACACCGACGAAGACGATGAGGAAGTTAGGCAGTTTAACTTTGGCTCTGTCGATGAGTTCAGGTCTTACTTGAAAGATAGGCTTTCTAGGGCAGTAAGCTCGCGTTCTGATGCAGCAGAGGTTCTTTCTCGCGCTGACCATGTTCTTACGCTCTTTACCTGCAATTATACTGACCAGTATGGTCGTACCATGCTCATTTGTGTTCCAAAGACTGAGGCACAGCCAAAGGCTCAGTAGTCGGTACGATGACGGTTCAGAAAGAGTTTTGGACACAGTCAGAAGCTGTCAGTCAGGGCAGTAAAATGCTACTTTCTTAAAAAATTGTTACACGCTCCGAACATATTTGTTCGGAGCGCTTTTTCTTGCAAATTTCCAGGTACACTGTATGTATTGTTGCCAGACGTGAGAGGCGTTTGATCAAGGGTGGCTCAGGCCGAGACATCCGGAGGGGATCCAATGGAACTTCACGAGGAATGTGGCGTCTTTGGAGTATGGGCGCCTGACCGTGATGTTGCTCGACTCACTTATTTTGCGCTGCACGCGCTGCAGCATCGCGGGCAAGATTCCGCAGGTATAGCTGTCGGCGACGGCCATACCGTACTTATCAGAAAAGATACGGGCCTCGTAACCGAAGTTTTCAACAACGACGACCTTAACGCAATGCCAGGTAAAGTGGCTATCGGTCACTGCCGCTACGGTACCGCAGGCGCCAAGGGTTGGGAGTCTGCTCAGCCTCACATGTCGTCCATCGACGAGACCCTCATCGCTCTGGCGCATAACGGTACCCTCGTTAACTTTGACTCCTTGCGAGAAGAACTGTCTTCTCGCCAAATTTCCTTTAGATCGCACACGGATTCCGAGGTAGCAGCCCAGCTTATCGGCTACTTTACGCGTCGTACACACCGTCTGCGCACCGGTATTGCCGCAACTATGAACCTCATCGAGGGCGGTTACGCCATGGTGCTCATCCGCGAGAATGCCCTCTATGCGTTTAGGGATCCTAACGGTATTCGTCCGCTGGTACTCGGTCATATTGGCGAGGAAGGCGAGAATAACTGGGTAGTTGCATCTGAGACGTGCGCGCTGGATATTGTGGGCGCTACGTATGTGCGCGAGGTGGCTCCTGGCGAGATTATCCGTATTTCCGACAGCGGTCTATCTTCTGAGATGGGTCTTTCTCCTCGTCAGCAAGCAGATTGCATCTTTGAACAGGTGTATTTCTCGCGCCCTGACTCTATTATTAGCGGTCGCTCGGTGTATTCTGTCCGTCACCAGATGGGTCGCCAACTGGCAAAAGAGACCCCAGCAGACGTTGACCTGGTAATCGGTGTACCTGATTCCGGCGTTCCTGCAGCTGAGGGTTTTGCGCAAGAGCTGGACGTGACTTTTGGCACCGGTTTGATCAAAAACCGCTACGTTGCAAGAACGTTCATTCAACCTACACAGCAGCTTCGTGAGCTGGGTGTACGCTTGAAGCTCAACGCACTTTCTGACGTTGTTGCAGGTAAGCGCATCGTAATGGTAGACGATTCTGTTGTTCGCGGCACTACTTCCAAGCAGATTGTTCAGCTGCTTAGAGACGCAGGAGCTACTGAAGTACACGTCAGAAGCGCATCTCCAAAGGTTATCTGGCCTTGCTTCTATGGTATTGATACTGCCGACCAGCACCAGCTTGTTGCGGCAAAAATGACTACTCAAGAGATTTGCGA
>JAHACE010000181.1 GCA_018376005.1 Atopobium sp.
AACTCTCTAGTAAAAGAGCCGGTAGCGAGAAACTCTACCGGCTCGCAATTTCATGCAACCTACCAGGTTATCTGCACCCGAAAGCGCAGGCTGCTTGATACCGCAGCTTACTGGTTGCCTCCGCCGTGCTCGCCGCACCCGCAAGCGCAACCGTGGTCGCCCGCGCCGTGCTCGTGGCCACCGTCGGCACCCTTCACGGCGTCGTCACCCGATGCGCCAGCAGGACTGAACCCACCCAGATCCTCGGGACCAAATCCCATAGGCAAGATATCCTGGAGCAGATACTCGCGAGGAGCCGCGTCTACCTTGCCCAGCACAATACGGAATGTTGCAGGATCGCACCACTCGCGAATAACCTGCCTGCATACACCACAAGGAGTGCACCAAGCTGTTGGAGCTTCTCCCTCGGGACCACCAACAACCGCAATGGCCACAAAATCCCTGCGACCCTCAAACACCGCGCGGAAAAACGCCGTGCGCTCGGCGCAGTTAGAAGGCGTATACGCAGCGTTTTCTAGGTTGGCACCTCCGTATACCGTGCCGTCGGAGCACAAAAGCGCAGCTCCAACAGCATAGTGAGAGTACGGTACATAGGCGTGGTTGCGCGCCTCAATAGCAAGCTGAACAAGCGCCTCGTTAGAAACGTGACAAGAACCCTCTACCCCGGCCATTATGCGCGGCTTCCCTTGATGTATGGCACGCCGTCTGCCTTAGGAGCAACAGACTTACCAACAAAGAGGACTAGCGTAATGATGGTGATGAAGTAAGGAAGCATTGCAATGATCTGGCTTGGGATTGGAGTTGCGCCGCCGCCAAGAAGAATTGCCAGTGCCTGAGTAAAGCCAAAGAGCAGGCAAGCTGCATAGGTGTTCAGAGGCTTCCACTTACCAAAGATAACCGCTGCCAGTGCAATAAAGCCCTGACCACAATAACGCAGAGGTAGCGAGTTTTACGAACGCTAATGCCCAGCGTCTCGGATGCGTGTGGATGCTCGCCAACGGAGCGAATACGCAAGCCCCACTTGGTGCGATACAGCACAAACCAGACGAGAAGGGCGGTCAAAAGTGCAAGCACCACGGTAATGTCGACGTTCAAGCTGGAATAAGGTGTGTCGTTAAAGGCACCCTCACCAAAGAGCTTTGGGAGTTTGGTGACTGCTGGAGACATTGCAGCGCCATCAAACAAAAGACGGCAGGCAAACAGAGCAATGCCAGGTGCCAGCAGGTTAATTGCAACACCAGAAACTGTCTGATCAGCGTTAAACGTAATAGATGCCATGGCGTGCAAAAGCGCAATAAGACCGCCTGCAATACCTGCACAAAGGAAGCCAATCCAAGGGTTTCCGGTGAGGTAGCTGCCCGCAACGCCTGCAAAGGCACCAACACCCATCATGCCCTCAATACCAATGTTGACAACACCGGAGCGCTCGGAGACAACGCCGCCCAGAGCACCAAAAATAAGAGGTGTCGAGTACATGAGGGTAACGGAAACAAGAAGAATCAGGTTAGTGAGCATTGTTTGCCTCCTCCTGAGATGGGTCGGACGCATCACTCACTTGAGCAGCAAGCTTTGCCTCTTCTTCCTTAGCCTTCTGGGCACGCTTGTGATCAAGACGGTCGGCAAGCATTGGAATAACGCCGCCCAGAGCCATAAAGAACACGATGGTACCAATAACAATGTTGATAATCTCGGAAGGTGCACCAACCGTCTGCTGAACAGTCTGGCCACCATAAAGAAGACCAGCAAACAGGAAGGATGCAGGAATACATGCCACAGGATTACAGTTAGCGATAAACGCAACGGACAGACCGTTAAAGCCGTTGTTCTCAAATGCTGCCAGCGTTGCAATACTGTGAGGAGCAATACCGGTAATGGTCAGAGCACCTGCAAGTCCGCAGAGTGCACCAGAAATAGCCATGCAAAGTGTGAGGTTCTTCTTAACGTTGATGCCGGTAAACTGAGCAGCATCGCGGTTAAAACCAACAGCGCGCATCTCATAACCAACCTTGGTACGCATAAGCAGCCAGCCAATGAAGATAGCTGCGAAAATAGCAACAAAAATACCAATGTTTACATCGGTACGCATAATAGCGTCACCAATAACAGGGATATTGCGAATTGCCTCAGCGCCGTCCTCGGAATTCTTCATACCATAGAACAGCGTGGTATAACCGGACTCATTAATGGGGTACGAAGATGTTGAGTTTGGCTGGTGGAACTGTGGAAGAGAGACCACAAAGTTGCAGAGGTAGAGGCTGATCCAGTTAAACATAATGCTGGTAATAACCTCGTTGATGCCAAACTGGGCTTTAAGCCATCCAATGATGGCGCCAATACCTGCGCCGCCTGCGGTACCAACCAAAACAACTACAGGAATCTGCAGCACAGGAGGAAGATCAAGACTGTAGCCAACAATAACGGCGAGGATAGTACCAACAATGTACTGACCCTCAGCACCAATGTTAAAGAGGCCAACGCGGAATGCAAAAGCAACAGCAATACCCGTAAAGAGCAAAGGTGTTGCCTTAATAATGACGTTAGAAATGTATTTTGGCTTACCTACCATGCCGCCAATAAGAGCCTCAAACGAGCTGATAGGGTCATAACCTGCAACAACCAAAATAATAGAAGCAACCAACAGGCCAACAAAAATAGCAACAATTGCTGACGTGATGGGCTTTCTCATTATCTTTGTAAGCGTACTCACTCGGCGTCACCTCCTGCCATCAGCAGGCCAGCCTGCTCTTCAGTGATAGTACCTTGGTCAAACT
>JAHACE010000182.1 GCA_018376005.1 Atopobium sp.
CAGTTGACATGGTTTCTCCTTAATTTGGTTACAAGATAATAATAACGCTTAACGACACGCAATGCAGTCCATTTCGATGAGCGCACCAAGTGGCAACGCCGAAACCTCAACAACTGCCCTACCAGGTGCAGGAAGAACAAAGTACTGCCTATAAATCTCGTTTACCTTAGGCAAATCATTGATATCAGCAAGGTAGATAGTTGTCTGAGCAACATCAGAGAGCGTGCATCCTGCCTCTGCAAGAATTGACTGAGCAAGATGGATGACACGAGTAGTCTGCTCTTCAATTCCTCCGTCAATTAGCTCCGTTGGGTCTTCTGCAGAGACCGCAATTTGACCAGTTACAAATACCAATCTACCTGCAGTAGTACCCTGAGAGTATGGTCCCATGGGAGTAGGAACACCTACTGCATTAATTGCATATTTCATAGAAGATCACCCCTTGCGCCAATGAAATCATCAGAGGCTCTGAGTAAACCCCAACCCTCAAGTTTATCTTTAGCCACTACTACTTTAGTGTTACTTGCAAGTTCTGAAAACCATAGAAGATAGGTCTTAAGGCCTTCAATGAGCTGCTTATGGCCAAGAGGATGAACTGTCTCAAAAGAAAGCAAGCTTCTAAAAAGAATAACCGTATGTACCGGTGGGACCATAACCAGATATGCGGGAACTTTCTTAGTTGAAACATTGGCTACAAGTGCTGGGATTGTTTGGTCAAGCATAAGATTGCAAAGCTTTGAGTCTTCTGGAAGCCACTGTTCTCCCAGGTAGTCCATAAGGATCTTCTTGGCTTTTTTACCAGCAAGAAGAAGCGGAGTAAGCAGCGGAGTTGCATCTTCCAAAGACACTTCTGCATAAGGAGCTACACCGTTTTGCTCGACTGACGCAATGATAGAAAGCCACTCGTCTAGAACAAGAGAGCGCTCAGATGCATCAAGTACCACGTACTCGTTTTGACCAGAGCGCGCGAGAAGACCGATGGAAGACAGAGATCCGTCTCCCGTAAGTGCACACTCAAATGAAGTCTCTCCTACCTCAAGCTGTTTACCTGCAAAGACAGCTTCCACAAAATTTTGAGCTGATGTACCACTCACCAGCGTGTAGCCGATACCACTCAGGTCAATAAGAGCACAATCTTTCAGAGCTTCCTCAAGAGGTTTCTCGCCATAGAAAGATTGGGCTAAGTTGAAGCCTTCAGTTGAGGTTGAGAATTGTGCTCCAAGATACTCAAGCTCGGTATGAAGGATAGAGCGTTTCTGCTCAGACATTAGTTTCTCCCAAAGAGATACGGGCTACAGGATAGTTAGGTGAAAGCATGGAGGTCTGGTAGGTGAAGTCTTTAGAGCCAGGCCATGCCATATACGTAGTAGAAGTTGATGGTTTAACCACTGCAGAGAGCAAGAAGTTGTCCTCACTCGTACGAATCTGCACAATCTGGTCAGTTCGCTGGATGCTTATGCGATTGTAATTGCGATAAGCCCAGTTCATCAGAATGGCAGTATCGTCAAAACGACCTTGTGTAGTCTCGCAACCAAGCACACAGGTATAAAGCGTAATGTTTCCTCGCTTTGAAGCGCCCAAGAAAGCAGTACCAGAGTCTTCAGCGCCTGTTTTAATGCCGAGAAGACCTCGGTAGGTGTCCATAAGGTCATCGGTTGAGTGGAACGTGCGCTGCTCCCCTCCTACCGTTGTAGTGTATGACCTGGTATGTACAGCGCTTGCGATAAGTGGATAGTGCTCGCGTGCATAACGACCCATCAGAGCAAGGTCTCGCGCGGTTGAATAGTGACCATCAGCATCGAGGCCGTGAGGATTTTGGAACTGCGTGTGTGTCATGCCTATCTCAGCAGCCTTTTTGTTCATTTGGTCAACAAAGGCCTGTTGAGAGCCAGATACGTTGACAGCAATGTTATAAGCTGCGTCATTTGCGGAATACACCAGCATCATCATAATGAGCTGTCTAAGCGTTGGAGTATCGTCCGAGGTCAAACCAGCAACTTGTGAACCCTCTTCAAGATCTGGAACTGTGATTTTACATGGCTCATCAAGATTAACGCCAGAATCAAGCGCAACAATTGCAGTCATAACCTTGGTGATGGATGCCATAGGAAGCTCTTGATCTGGATTTTTGCTCCAGAGGACGTTTCCTTGAGCATCGGTGACAATGGCAGTAGTTGCCTCAGTAAGTTTTGGCTCATCTGTTACGGAAGTCTTGTTAGAAGAGGTATTTTCTGCCAGAGCCGTAGTTGCAGGAGCAAAAGGAACAGCTAGAACAAATACAAGCAGCACGCTTACAAGAAAAGCCAGCATCTTATGAGAGAGCTGGCGCAAAGAAACATGGTTGTGCTGAAGAAAAGTCATAAACAACCTAACTTATGCTTGAGTGTTTTTACTATCTTTAACTATTTTAGCCGCTTCACCAGTATAAACAATGGCGGTAATTGCCGAGAAAACAATTCCTATGTACACAAAGAAGATACCTAGAGCGCTGCTTTCAGAGTTAAGACCTGGAAGCCAGCTAACGTTTACCAGGCCAAGTCCGGAGACAACTGGGATGCCCAGAAGAAGCAAACTAAAACCAGTCATTAAAAATGCAGTTGCTGCTTTACCAACAAAGACAACATCAATAGGACGCCTGCGGAATTTACGAACTGCAAGAGCACCAAGAGTAAGGTAAACATCTCGTCCAATAACAAAGAGTGGAATCCAGAGAGGAAGTTCACCAATAATCAAGAGGCCAAGAACACCTGTGATAAGAAGCACTCGGTCCATGATAGGATCCATGATTTTGCCAAGCCAACTGACAGTTTGCGTTCTACGAGCAACCTGACCGTCAAGAAAGTCGGTTACAGCTGCGGTTACATAACAACCAAGCGCAACCCAACGATTTCCACCCGTTGAGAAGAGTACAAGAAAGATAAGCGTAAGGATTAACCTGCAAAAGGTAATGACGTTTGCAACAGTAAAAATAGCGTTAGAAGGATTGTTGGAACTACCAACTGGATCAGTAATAGTTCCCTCTGCCTGCGCTTTTGCTGCATCAGCGTCTGCTGCTTCTTTAATTTGGGATGCTACTTGATTAGCTAGCTGCTGCCTAGTTTGCAACGTTTCACTCCCCTTTTTGTAGTACATAACATGTGTC
>JAHACE010000183.1 GCA_018376005.1 Atopobium sp.
GGCAGTTAACTTTGGCATTGTCTATGGTCAGCAGGCCTTTGGTCTGGCAACGTCTCTGAAGATTTCCCGCAAGGAAGCGCAAGAGATGATTGACCGCTATTTTGACGCATATCCTGGAGTCCGTGCATACCTTGACGATTCCGTCCGTACTGCTCACGAGACTGGTTATGCGATTACCATGTACGGTCGTAAGCGCCACATTAGAGAGTTCAATCAGTCAAATCGCCAGCTCATTGCCTTTGGCGAGCGTACTGCTATGAATCACCCTATGCAGGGAAGTGCTGCAGACATTATCAAAATTGCAATGATTAATGTCGAGAAACGCCTGCGTGATGAGGGTCTTGCGTCAAAGCTGATTCTTCAGATTCACGACGAACTTGACTTGGAAGTTCCAGAGTCAGAGATTGAGACAGTCTCTGCGTTGGTAAAAGAGACCATGGAAGACGTTGTTACCCTGCGTGTCCCTCTGATTGCTGATGTCAGCTATGGCTCCAATTGGGCTGAGGCAAAGTAAACACGTAAGAGGCGCGTTCTAGAGGAGATTTGGTATGGAGGCTGCAACCTCATACATGCACGTCACAGTCTATACAGACGGTGCGTCTCGAGGAAACCCTGGTCCTGGTGGCTATGGGGCAGTGCTTCTATATACCGATCCCTCCGGCCAGCAGCATACAAAAGAGTTCAGTCAGGGTTATAAAACCACTACGAATAACCGTATGGAGCTCCTTGGCGTCATTGTTGCACTTGAAGCGCTTAAGCGCCCCTGCCAAGTAGAGCTTTATTCCGATTCCAAGTACGTGGTTGACGCGTTTAATCAAAAATGGGTCTCGGGATGGATTAGAAAAGGCTGGAAGACCTCATCTAAAGAGCCTGTCAAAAACGTAGACCTTTGGAAGCGTTTGCTTTCCGCCATGGAAGACCATGAGGTAAGTTTCAAGTGGGTCAAGGGCCACGCAGGTCATCCGCTTAACGAGCGCTGCGATCAGCTGGCTACTGAGGCGGCAGACGGCTCCAATCTCCTGGACGACCAAGGTTTCTTCGTGGATCAGCCATTGCTGTAACCCTAGACACATAGGGCGAGAAGCCCTTCTCGCCGTACATACTCTCTACAAGAAAACAGCCGCCTGTGTGGGCGGCTGTTCTTAGTTGCATGAGGCGATTAACTTTTAGTAGCCAAATACGGTATAGCCAACAAGGCCTGGTCCTGTATGAACAACAAGGTCCGAGCCAGCCTCAACATACCTAAAGTCGGTGACATTGGGGATTGCTTCTTTAATCATTGCCTCCATTTCGGAGTAAATGATATTAGGAGCAGAGCAGCAAATTCCTACATGAACGTGATCAAACTGTTGAGCAAAAGCTGCTCCCAAAGAAATTTGTCCTTCAAGAGATTTATGCCAACCTCGAGTCTTTTTAGCAATAACGTACTTACCGTTTTCATCGCAGGTAAGAACTGGTTTGATGTTTAGTATGGAGCCAATACGATAGATTGTCTCGGAAATACGACCGCCTTTGCGCAGGTACTCAAGACTTGGAACAGAGAAGTACACACGTGTGTTACGAGAGGCTTGATCAAGTTTGGGACCAATCTCTTCAAGAGAAAGGCCTTGTTCAATAAGGCGTTGAGCCTCAATAACAATAAGGCCAGAAGCAATGCCAATGTTTTTGGTATCAACAACATAAATAGGGAAGTCTGTAATGGACTCCGCAATCATGCGAGCAGTATCGCAGGTAGCAGAAAGTCCAGAGGAGATAGCAACGTAAACAGCACCCTCGTACCCCGCTGCTTTTGCATCATCAAAGGCAGCTTTAATGCCCTCAGGAGAAGGAAGTGATGTCTTAGGAACTTCTTCTTCAAAGCGAGCAACAAGATCAGCTGGCGTGATGGTAATACCAGACTCGTAGGAAGAGCCGTCAGAATAGTTAATGCGAAGTGGGGTGATACGAATATTGTGTTCAGCAACAAAATCAGGTGGGACATTAGTTCCTGAGTCTGTGATG
>JAHACE010000184.1 GCA_018376005.1 Atopobium sp.
TTTCTCTGGAGTGGAATCTGTTGAGGCGTCATCAACAATAATTGCTTCAAAATCACCAAACGTCTGATTCTTTACACTTTGAATACAACGCCCAATGTACGATTCGATGTTGTATGCAGGAATTACAAAAGAAACCTTAGGCATACCAACTCCTTATAAATAAGCAATCTCAACTATCTTCTATCTTATCTAAAATGTGCCTTCCTGGGGCGCGCAAAAGATGCCTACTCGACGCTCTTCAAGCTCTCCACCATATCAATATTTTTGAGCTTTGGCCGCATAGCAACATACACTAACAGCGAGAAAACAAGCGTGAGTCCAAAGGCAAACCAATAACTTGGCGCATGAATAGCACGACCAAACATAACAAGATCAATCTCAGCAGTCTGAACTACAAATCCCTCAAGATACGTTCCTAGAACAAGTCCAAAGAGCGCTCCAAAGACGGCTAGTAATGCAATTTCTCTAAAGACGTAAGCATCAACCTCGTGTCGCGTAAATCCAAGTACTTTAAGGCTGGCAATCTCTCTAATGCGCTCTTCAATATTGATGTTCGTGAGGTTATACAAGACGATAAATGCCAACAGAGCTGCAGCCACAATAAGAATGGCTACCACGCGATTAACTACGGCAAGTGATTCTTTGTAGGTGTGAATAGCCTCATTGACGTCATCTACTGTTGCAACTCCTGCCTGGTTAATAAGCTTTTCTCCAAACGCATCTCTTGTTGTTTGATCCTCGGGAAGCGTTGCATACCAGCCATCCGTGGCGTCGTCTTGAATGCCCAGGGAATGCCATGCAGAAGGCCCTACATACAGATACGACCCAACGTAATTCTCGGCAACTCCTGTAATAGTAAGCGTGCTTGGCTCACCTGAAACGTTTCCAATTCTGTCTTGAGCATAGACCTGAATGGTATCTCCCACACCTACACCAAGCCGTTTTGCAAGCTTCTCTGTAATTACAACCGAGTCTTCTCCAAGCTCTATTGCCTGACCAGAAAGACGATTACGCAGAGTGGCTAAACCAGCCATATCTTGAAGAGAATTGCTGGTCATAATAGTTGTTCTTGTAAGCGAACCTGCTTTTTGTGTAGGTGACTCAAGAAGAACATTTTCTCTTGTTATGCGATGAATGTTTGTAGCGCCCACTTGATTGAGCTCTGCATTAATCTGATCAGCTTCTTCACTTGAAACATCGGAGGTCATTCCCACAATGTAGTCATAATGCGAAATAGCTGGCCATTGGTTATCAATGATGTCGCTAATGGAATCCCTAAGGCCAAAAGCCACTAACAAGAGTGCGGTACATCCAGCAATTCCCACGAGCGTCATAATCAAGCGCCGCTTATAACGGACAAGGTTTCTGATTGTAACTTTCCACGAGAAAGACAATCTGGACCATAGAGGCTCAACGCGCTCAAGCAAAATCTTTGAGCCCGCTTTTGGAGCTTTTGGAAGCATGAGACTAGAAGGCTCTTCTTTCAGAGAGGATAAAACGGCAGCCATGGTTGAAAGAAGTGTGATGCCTATACCAGAAAGTCCCGAAAGCAGCGCACTATCTAGCTGAATAGGGTAAGGAGTTCCCCCATTTGGGATGGTGTAAATAGACCCGTAAGCAGAAACAATAACGCCTGGCAGTACCTGACTTAAACATGCTATGCCAATAACAGCGCCTAAAAGCGAAGCGGACAAGGCATATAACAGGTACTTTGTCGCAATCTGAACAGTTGAATAGCCAAGCGCCTTATGAACACCAATGAGCGTACGCTCTTCAGATACCATGCGCGTCATGCTGGTAAGTGATACCAAAGCAGCCACCAAGAAGAACATCAGCGGGAACACATTGGCAATATCGTTGATACGCTCAGAGTCTGCTTGATACGCTGCAACACCAATCTCTTTTGTGCGATCAAGTACATACACATCGGGCTCTTTGAGCTCGTCAATTTTCTTTTGAGCCTCGTCAATTTTTGCCTGGCCATCAGCAAGCTGCTTAGTGACGCAGCAAGTTTTTCTTGAGCCGCAGCTAACTGATCTGCAGTAGCACTTCTCGCCTCACTCAAATCCCGACGCGCCTGAGCCACTTGTGACTCTGCCTCATGTAGTTGAGCTGTGCGCTGATCAAGCTCTTCCTTCGCAGCCGCAAGAGTCTGCTGCTGGGTAGCCAATTCTGTCTCTGCAGCCGTAATCTGTGCTTGTGCGGCGAGAAGGACGTCTACTTGCGTAGTTGGCAGACCTAAAGCACTGAGCTGTTGCCGCGCTTCTTCAAGACTCGAAGCGGTGATGCCTTGCGCAGTAAGCCCCGCAAGATACGCATCTCTACCCGATTCAAACGCGCTCTTTTGCTGCGTAAACGTTGCTTGTCCTGCATTGAAAGCAGCAAGGCCAGCTTGATACTGAGCCTCTCCTGCACTGAGCTCAGCTGTACCCTGAGCTATTTGAGCCTCTGAGGCAGTAATCTGAGCTTCCGCTTGTGCAAATTGCCGCTCAGCACTGTAGCGAGAAGCTGTAAGCTGCTGACGTCCCGCATCATATTGACGCTGACCATCATCCAGCTTTTGCTGCTGAGCGGAAATTTGTGCCTCCGCATCATCAAGCTTCTTCTGAGCATCCCCTAGTTTATCCGCGGCCTCTTGTCTAATGCGTTCTGCAACGCTATCAACAGCGCTCTGATACGCCGATGAGCCGCTCTTATACCTGGTAGCACCCTGAACTGTCACATACACTTCGGTATAAGGGTCATCATCTGCAAAAGCATCTTCAGTGACATACACAAATTGCTGCACAATGCCATTGCCTAACGATGTAGTACCAAAATTGCTGACATACGGATACGTTGGCGCATTTACAAAACCAACAACCGTGTACGAGCCGCCCTTTAAATGAACGCCGTTTGAAGTATCTGGTAGCTCAATCTGTTGACCAAGACTGATATCAGCACGTTTCTTGGGATCTGCGCTCATCACGCACTCGTAAGGTCCTTGAGGAAGTCTTCCTTCAACCACTATTGGCTGGTTAAGCTCACCGGGTCTAAAAGAACTCACACGAGCAGTAGATTGCGACGACGTCAGTGTAGCCATAATGTCTACCGTACGAGAAGGCATAACCGCTTCAACACCCTCAACTGACGCCAGGGCGGAAACGTCCTTCTCGCTTAATCCAAGCGTTGAGATGACGCGAAGGTCATAGAGGTGCTGGTTT
>JAHACE010000185.1 GCA_018376005.1 Atopobium sp.
GCCGATATTGGTGATGTGGCACAGTTATTTTGGTTTGCAGGAATTGCGTTGCACATACTGTGTATAGCTCTCTTTACTTCTCGCTATATTGCAAAATTTGATTGGGAGAATGTGCACGCCAGCTGGTTCATTGTGTATGTAGGCATTGTTGTTGCTAGTGTTACAGCGCCGGCGTTTACCTTTGAAACCAGTGTTGGTACGATTGCATTTTGGTTTGGATTTATCTGCCTTGTTGTGCTTTTCATTGTAGTCAGCATAAAGTATGTTAAATATGGACCAGTACCTGATTCTGCTGAGTCGCTCGCTTGTATTTATGCAGCTCCAACAAGTCTTTGCATTGCGGGATATATCCAATCTATTACGCCAAAGTCCGTTCCGTTTCTTTTGGTTATGCTGGTAATCGCTTCAATTATTTATGTAGTTTCTTTTGCGTGGTGCATCAGGTGTCTTACTAAACCGTTCTTTCCCAGCCATGTAATTTGTGTCGTTGCGCGCACGCAGACGTCGGCATACCTGGCCGAACTCGGCCAACCTCTTCAATGGCTCGATGGAATAGCTACTGTTGAAACAGTGCTTGCAGCAGGGCTTTGTATTGTTGTGCTTGTACGATTACTTGCGTACGTGCGTGATCAGACTTTGTCTTAAGAGGGACGAAAGAGACGAGTAGTTTGAGGTGATGTTTTGCATTTATTTTAACAAGAGTCATTGTCCAAAGGTAATGAGAACTTCAAGTATTTTGTCGTCAGGTTTTTATTATTTTTTGCATTTTGTGTTTGCTATATAAACCGCTGCTGCCGCATCAATCGCAATAATACTGCCCGCAATGATTGCTGTTGTGTTTGTTATATTTTTTGATCCAAGCATAGCCATGAAAAAGAGTACTAACGCACTTATAAGCATGCAAATACCCGCTACAAAACAAAGCTTTTTCTCGTCTATTGTTTTCTTTTCATCTTCAGTCATTGTGTTAAATCCAGCAATTGAAGCAGCACCATGACCGGATAGAAGTATAAGAGACCAAACGCCAAGAATCGCGGTTAGAGACCAAGATATAACTAAATATAACATCATATTCACTCCAATCAGGAACGGATTGCTTGTTGATTGAATTATACGACCTCAAATTTAATTGGGTAATTGAATAATGCCAGTCCTTTCATCGTTATGTTCGTTAGCAACAACATAGATTTTTTACTGTCCATTGCAGTACCCACTTAAATTGTCTGTAGGTCTTATCCTTCTTTCACATATTTGGAGATGGACTGGAAATGCATTTTCTTGGAGTGCATTTTCCACTAAGTGAGGTAAAAATGGGCGCATATTATATCAACTATTATTTTCATAACATTGAGTATGATGACGGATTCTACGGCGGAGAATTTTCAGCCCCTGATTATGACGTATATTGCAAGTTCTTATACGATAGGGAGACAAAGGAATTTATCGACATCTGGGACAATACTCAACCCATTGATGAAATTCTTCCAATTCCAATTTGGTGGCTTGACAATAAGCTTGAAAAGAATGGGAAGCTTGGAAAGCATGAAAGCAAAGTGAGCTATTAATGGCCTCGATGTTTTTCTTTATGTTTTTGTTTCTTAAGCTCAAATTGATGTTGTTTTAGGACTGCTTGTTGTACTTTGTTGAAATTTTTAAGCTCTATTTTTTTAGCTTCAAGTTGTAGCTGTAGGGCCTGTTGTGATTTGGTGCCTATGCCCGTTTTCTGCATCTGTTTGCGCGCAGCACGTTGTTTTCGTTTGGGATTTTCAAAGGTACGGTTATTTTCAATAATCAATGATGGACTAAATTTAAGGCGATAAAAATTCTTGAGTATAAAGTCATATACTTCATAGTCTTTTGGTTCTGCACCGAATGTAACTTTTGCTACCGTAAGTTTATCGTCGTCAACACGTTCAAAGACGCCCACCCAAAAGGGAGCATCAAATAAAACGGTTAGCGTGACGCTAGATCGATTCATGAAATTCCTCCTTGTATGTAGTTACACAAAGAACGGACAACCCAAGGAGGGAAGGTTACTTATCTCGTAATAACGAGACGACCGGGCTACCTACCGGTTCTAGCATACTTTATCCAGTACACGTTGCGTTTTTATCTTTGTGGACGTTTGTTGTAAGAAATAACGTCGGTGTTTATTATGACAGAAAGCTGTTGTGGAAGTTCATTGGGTTTTGAGTATTAAAGGGTTATTTAGATACACTATCGTATAGGTGTTCGAGTTAGAAAAGAGATTTCTAAACAGATAGAAGAATCCTTATGAACTATGTTCAAAAAGTTCCCGTTGCTATTTGTGGTGTTGCTTTAGGTTTTGCAGCACTTGGAAA
>JAHACE010000186.1 GCA_018376005.1 Atopobium sp.
ATCTTCATCTTTAAACTTTATACTAGCCAATGATGTAACGCCGGCTGGCAATAAGAGTGTTGCATACATTTCTTCTGTATATGCGTTTACATATTTTTTGACTTCGGGTCTGGTCCCCACAAAGCTCATTTCACCTTTTAATATATTGATCAATTGCGGGATCTCATCTATTCTACATTTCCTTATCTTTTCTCCAACTCTTGTAACTCTCGCATCTCCCTTCGTCGTCACTAAGCTTCCTATTTTATCTGCATCTGTTACCATGGTTCTGAATTTATAGATCTTAAATACTTTTCCATACTGCGTGATCCGCTCCTGCCGATAAAATACCGATCCTTTACTGTCTGCCTTTATCCACATACCGATGATCAGAAATACCGGTGATAGTATCACACACAATAAAAAGGACAATGTGATATCAAATAATCTTTTTAATATTAATTGTCCTTTTTTCTTTTCCAGTATTTGAAAGTATTTTTTTACTTCTTCATTCTTCATAATTTCCGGCAGTTCATCCCATTGCTTCCATTCCATTAATTTAGCGCCTCTTTCAAGCTTTGAATAATATACGCTACCTCTTCATCCTTCAATATCGAGTAAAGCGGCAATGTTATTGCATTTTCATATAGAGAATATGCATTTGGATAGTCTTTTATATGGAATCCCATCGTTTTATATGCAGTCATCATCGGCAACGGTTTGTAATGTACATTGCAGGTTATTCCTCTTTCTGCCATGTGTAGGATGATCTCATTTCGCTTTTCTTCTTTTATGCCCTTGATTCTTACAATATATAGATGCCCGCTCGATCTGTGTCCTTCATCCTCATGATTTAATATCTGCACTGGCAATTCTTTCATTGCTTCATTATATTGCTTTATTATTTCATGTCTTCTTTCTAACATCTTTGTATATCTTTTTAACTGTGCTAATCCTATTCCTGCCATGATGTCTGTCAAATTACACTTATAAGCAGGATATACAATATCATATTCCCAAGCACCCCGTTGATTTTTATGGAATGCATCCTTGGTTTGACCGTGCAGAGAAAGTAATTGATATTGCTTATATATTTCTTCATTATCTATTTTTTCATTTTCTTTCCATGTTACTGCTCCACCTTCTGCAGTCGTTAGGTTTTTTACCGCATGGAAGCTAAATGATGTGAAGTCCGCAAATTGTCCACATTGCTTACCGTATTTGGTGGCACCAAAGGCATGCGCTGCATCTGCCAACACAATGATTCTTCCATACTTTTTTTGAATTTCATTATTTGCCTTGAACAAATGCTGTTTATTTCTTACAGCGTTATATATTTTGTCATAATCACATATGATCCCGGCGATATCTACCGGGATGATCACCTTTGTGTTTTCGGTTATCGCTTCTGCCAACTTTTCATAGTCCATTTCAACATTATCGCTTTGTGAATCTACCATAATTGGTGTTGCACCGACATGGCAGATCACTGAGCATGATGCAGTATACGTATATGCAGGTACAATTACTTCATCTCCGGGACCCACTCCCAATACTCGCAATGTGAGCTCCATACAAGCAGTTGCGCTATTCAGACACACTGTTTTAGCGGTACCGATATATTCAGATAATTGTCTCTCAAACGCCTTTGTCTTTGGGCCGGTTGTGATCCATCCGGAAAGTATTGCATCTTTTACTTCTTCGATTTCTAACTCACTCATGTCTGGTGGTGAAAATGGTATATTCATATGTTTCATCTTTCCTCCCACAAAAAAACACATAGCTTCCTATATGTTTGTCTTTTATTAATTATTTGTAATCTTACGAATTACTAAAAATCAGCCTTTCCCTTATATTATCAGTTCCATGATATTCTCCAAAAAGGCAGGCTTCGCCTGTTCAACCACATTGAACTTGTAAAGGATGATCCTGTTCAGTTGAAAACGCGGCGCCGCGACGATTTTCTTCTTCCCATTGTTTTACTTTGGATAATTTCTAATTATCCA
>JAHACE010000187.1 GCA_018376005.1 Atopobium sp.
GACTTTGCAGGAATCTTCATGTCCGCAAGGTGCTCGAGCAATTCCTTGCTCTGCATACCATATTCTTTGGCAAGGTCATGTACACGCATTTTTGCCATATATGAAAACCTTCCGGTTGACGGGATAGTTACAGGTAGTTGACTAGATTAGTGAGTCTTGATCAGAAGAAATCTCTGCATTCTCCATGTCATCATGAATGCCACAGAAATCAGAACCAGGTCTTGCCATATTGCGGCAAAGAGTTCCGTTAGGGCTCACATACTTACAACGATGAGCAATCTCTTCCTCGTCAACAGTCTCTTCAACAACCTCAGGAAGGTTGTTCAAAATGCTTGCAGCAAGGGATTCGTTCTTGATGTCAATGTGAAGACCAGTTAGGCGAGCAGCAAGGCGAGCATTCTGGCCCTCTTTACCAATTGCCAAAGACAGCTGGTCATCAGGAACAATAACAGTTGCGTGTCCCGTAGCGCCATCAACAATAACGCGAGAAACGCGTGCAGGTGAAAGTGCAGACGCAACGCAACGAGCAGCATCGTCAAACCAAGGCACAACGTCAACGCGCTCTCCACGGAGCTCAGAAACTACGGTGCGAACACGGCTGCCCTTAGGACCAACGCAAGCACCAACTGGATCAAGGCGCTCGTCAACGGAAGAAACAGCAATCTTGGAACGGACGCCAGCCTCACGAGCAATAGAGCGGATGCTTACAACACCGTCATAAACCTCTGGAACCTCAAGCTCAAAGAGACGACGGATAAGATCTGGGTGGGTACGAGAAACAACAATTGGTGGACGCTGACGCTCACCACGAACTGCTGGCTGAGTTGCATTAGGATCGCGAACGTCTACGATAATTGCCTTAATGCGCTGGTTGTGAAGGTAACGCTCGCCTGCTGGACGCTCATCGCGCTCATCAGGGAAACGACGCTGGTCAAAGTGAGGAAGCTCTGCCTCAACACCCTCACGAATCTTAATGATGGTGAAATCAGGAGTGGACTGAAGAACAGTACCTGTGATGATGTCACCAATGCGGCCACGGAACTCATCATAAATCTGAGCACGGGCGGCATTGCGCACAAGGGTCTTAATCTCTGCCTTAGCATGCTGTGCAGCAATACGGCTGGTATCTGGAGGAGTTACGTCTACCTCGTCAAACTCAGTGTACTCACCAGTCTCCTCATCTGGCTCACCCTTAGGGACAAGCTCATAGACGTAGACACGACCAGTAGCCCTATCAATGGTGACACGGGCGCCAAAATCAAGATGGAGGACGTCAGCATAGCTTTTTGCCAGAGACTGCTCCAAACGGTCCAGAAGATACAACTCATCGATGTGCTTCTCCTGGCAAAGCAACATCAAAGCTTCCATCATTTCAGATGCCATGAATAATCCTCTCTATCTACTTCTTGGCTGAGGCCGAGAAATCAAAAACTGGTTTAATAACGCACTTCTTTAACTCAGACAAATCAACAGTACAGACCTCATCTTCTGTCTGGATTGAGATAGTTGTACCCTCAATGCCCAAAAGTTTGCCGGTAAATTTACGGCGTCCCTCTGTGGCGGTTGTCTGAAGCTGAATCTCTTCTCCTGCAAAGCGCTTAAAGTCTTTTGCGCGGCGAAGTGGACGAGCCATTCCTGGAGAAGAAACCTCCAAGGTAAATGATGCTGGGAATGGATCAAGCTCATCTATGGTCTCTGAGATCCATGATGTTTCTTGAGCAACTTCATCAAGAGAAATGGTCTCTGCTGTCTTATCATCATGGTCAATTCTTACTCTGACCACAGGATTCTTTGAAGAACCAACAATCTCAACATCAACAATATCAATGTGGTGATTGAGTGCAGCCTGCTCTAGTGCGGACAAGATTTTCTGTGTTGCACCTTCGTTTTGCATTTGACCTCCTCATCTACATACAGAAAGGAAGCGGGGTCAAAACTCAACCCCACTTCCAACTAATAACAACTACGTTTAGAGATAT
>JAHACE010000188.1 GCA_018376005.1 Atopobium sp.
CAAATCTTAGATGCCTCTTCAACAATATAGTTGCCCGAGAAGCCGCCAAAAAAGCCCAGGATAGTGGACTCAACGCCGTAGTGAGCAAGCGTAAATGAAACGTTCAGACCCTTGCCGTTTGGTGTGTAAACAGCGTCGGTTGTGCGGTTGACGTGCGTATAAGAAGGAACTCCCGAATTGACGTTCATGTCGATAGCGGGGTTAGTGGTAAGTGTGTAAATCATCAAAGCTCCCTCTGGAACAAAAATGGACCCGACGAAATCGCCGAGTCCATATTTTACTTCGATTATCTGAGTCTGCACCCAAACTGTACGTAAATTCTGGGCAAAACTCAAACGACGCCGAGTGCGTGCTAAGCGTAACGCTTAGCCCTCGACAATCTGGTTGCCGTTCTTGCGGTACTCGTATGCCTTGAAAGCAACAAAGAGAATACCACCAACAACAGCGCCGATGAGAATGGCGAGAACCCACTTAAGGCCGCCATCGACAACGGGAAGAACCAGGAAACCACCGTGAGGTGCTGGGTCGTGAACACCAAAGAGCAGCGTCAGGATGGAACCGATGGAAGAACCGATCATCATGATAGGCATGACAGGCCAAATGTTCTTGGTCATGAATGGAATAGCGCCCTCGGTAATGTGGGTGCAGCCAAGAATGAAGTTGACCAGACCAGCGTTGAAGTCGGACTTGGTGAAGTACTTCTTACCAACGACAACAGCAAAGGTGGTAATCAGTGGAGGAACAATACAAGCAGCAGAAACTGCAGCCATAAAGTTGGTACCAAACTCATAAGTTGGGGTACCAACACCAGCAGCAAGAGCCTCGGTCAGAAGAGCAGTACCGGTGACGTAAGCTGCCTTGTTGACTGGGCCGCCCATATCAAATGCGCACATGCAACCAATTGCAAGACCAAGGACAATTGGACCAGAAGCAGAAAGGCCGCGCAGGAAGTTCATCATGCCGGTGTTGATTGCTGCCATAGGACCAGAAATACCCAGCATAACCAGGCCAACAATGGTGGTAGAAAGCAGTGGGTACAGGAAGATTGCCTTCAGACCATCAAGGTTCTTTGGAAGACCTGCAAGGAGCTTCTCAAGACCAACGATGACATAACCGGCAAGGAAGCCGCCAACAATACCACCCAAGAAGCCAAAACCAACGCCAGCGCCACCAGCATCAATCATGCCAGTGTTAGGGTTGATTGGAAGACCCTGGATAGCAATCATACCTGCAACAAAGCCAGGAACAAGAGCAGGACGCTTGCCAATAGACTCTGCAATGTAAGCAGAGAGAACTGGAACCATAAGGCCCATTGCAATGCCGCCGATGATCTTGAGCATGGCAGCAAAGCTGTTGTAGTCAGGTGCAGTGGAGCTGAAGGAAGTAATACCCCAGAGGAATGAAACAGCCGTCAGAACACCACCAGCAACAACAAAGACCAGCATGTGGCTGACGCCATTCATGAGGTGCTTGTAGATGATGTGGCCTACAGACTCCTTCTCAATGGTGCTCGAGACTGGAGCGTCGTCTGCCTCTGCAAGCTCGCCTTCAGGCTGAGCAACAAGAGCACGGTCGATAAGACCTTCTGCATCCTTAATAGCTGCAGTAACACCAACATTTACCATTGGTTTTCCGGTAAAACGCTCGGCCTGAACGTCCTTATCGGCAGCAACAACTACTGCCTTGGCGTTCCTAATCTCAGCTGCGGTGAGCTCATTCTCTACACCGACCTGGCCGTGCGTCTCAACCTTAATGGTAAGACCTTTAGCTGCGGCGGCCTTCTCCAGGGCCTCCTTAGCCATAAAGGTGTGCGCAATACCGGTTGGGCAACCAGTAGCAGCAACGATGTCATACTTTGACTCGTCAGCCACAGCACTCCCCTTTCATCCTAGTGCTCGGAATTGTTCCAAACACAACCAAAAAAGCTGCTCAATATTAGCACTGAGCAGCTTTGACAACTACGTTTTTACATAA
>JAHACE010000189.1 GCA_018376005.1 Atopobium sp.
GTAAGTGCTGGATGAAGCGCTGCATACATAAGCGCAAGCGTTCTGTATTTTTCCTGCTTTGCCCTATTTACAGCCAACTCAGGCATGATGCTATCGTCTTTGTTCAAAATACGTCTTGTCTTTATCTCAACAAGCACAACGTTATCGCCATCTTGAGCAACAATATCAACCTCACCAATCTGACACGTCCAGTTAGTTTGGATAATTTTGTAGCCTCTTTTGATAAGGTATTTTGCTGCAATCTCCTCGCCTTTCTCTCCAATTTGGCGAGAAGACATCTCTTCTAGCGGAATTCTTCCCTCTTGTGCGTTGTCCTCTTCAGAAACCTTGTCCTGATCTTTTGGCTCCTCCTGTGGTGAGGGTTTCTCCTCTACCTCATTAGGCAAAGAACCTGGATACTTGCTTGTGTCTTTCTTGCTCATAACTCTCCTTTCATAGTGGGAGAGTTCAGTTTGCAGGAGCACTTTGACACTAACTTGACTGCTGTCTGTCTAAACAGCGTAATGATTCTGACGAAAATAAAAAATTTGATATTACGGGCTTGCGGCTATATAAAAAGCCCGTTCAATCCTCTTAGAATGAACGGGTCCCTGTTTGCGTCTGAAAGTTAATCTGATTGCTTAAATTGGATGTATTAAAACAGTCTTTGCGTCTTAACAAAGTTTCCACAAAACGACGCACGATGTATGGGAGAAAGTCCCATCTCACCAATAGCTTCAATGTGTTCAGCAGAGGCATATCCTTTACATTCTGCCAGGTGATAGCCGGGGTACTCCTCATCGTAGGCCACCATTAAAGCATCTCGTGTTACTTTTGCCACAATTGAGGCAGCGGCAATAGATGCAATGCGTGCGTCACCCTTAACAAGAGTCTTCTCTTTAGGATGGATGTGCATAGGATTTCCATCAATCAAGACACAGTCAGGCTCAATACCTGTGTTTTTAACAGCTTGTAGCATGGCGTCTCTTAGACACTGTGCCATGCCTACTTCATCAATTCTTTGAGGAGCAATATGAGCAATGCCAATTGCTGTAGCAACTTCTTGAATTTGCTCTGCAAGAATCTCTCGCTTTGTTGCGGTCAATTTTTTTGAGTCATTAAGTCCGTAAATAATAGGCTCATCAGGCAGACATACCGCACAAACTGTTAAAGGACCAGCTACAGAGCCTCTACCAACCTCATCAACGCCAACAACAAGTCCGCCCCCAGAAAGCTCCTTCTGAAAGCGATACATTTCTTCTACACGGGCCTTCTCGGCATGTTCTTTTTCAATACGCTTTTTAGCTGATTCCAACGCTTTGATAACTTGTTTACGGGGGTCCTCGCTATAACGAGCTATGAGTTCGTATATCTCAGTCTCTGGGGCATCGCTTAAACGAGCAAGTATATCTTTAGCAGAATCAGCCATGTTTTCTCCAAACTACACGACTATGGTACTAAAAAAGCCGCCCGGAGGCGGCTTTAAAGAGCATATGAAGTTGATTAGCGCTTCTCGCGAAGACGAGCAGCCTTACCAACACGATCGCGCAGGAAGTAGAGCTTAGCGCGGTGAACAACACCGTGGCGAAGAACCTCAAGCTTAGCAATCTTTGGTGAGTGGAGTGGGAAAGTACGCTCAACACCAATGCCAAAGCTGATCTTACGAACGGTAAAAGTCTCACGGGAACCCTCGCCGGAAAGACGAATGATGTCACCCTGGAAGACCTGCTCACGAGTACGGTCACCCTCGACAATACGATAGTGAACCTTTACGTTGTCACCAACGCGGACCTCAGGAATGTCCTCGCGGATCTGCTGACGCTCAATAGCGCGAATGTAGTCCATTGTTTCCTCATCTCTAGAGGTGCCGACGCCCCTGCGAACGACACATAGTTAACACACAGACGGAAAGTATACGTGAATATTTTCCACTGTACAAGGGTTAGTTTGGATAAAACTTACTTTACATATCTTCTTTTACCCCAGGAACGTCTGCAGGAACCTCATCTAAGTGATTTACAAAATAATCAAACAGCTCGATGATAAGGTCATACGCCTTAGGTTCTTCGTATTTTGCATCTCCTGATGCGTATAGATTGGCAAACAGGAATGCTCTCATGGTCATCATGGCTCCCCACATGGAGTCAGTCATTTTAATGTCCCCTACGCGGGAGCTCTCAGAGACAATATCGTGAACCATGTTTTCAATGCGCTCAGGAGAGCTATTACCCAACACCTCACGAGCTTCAGTTGGAAGATACTCTTCCGAAAGAAGGCCAGCTCGTTTTGCATCATCAATATCGTGCGTTACATAGGCAATACGGTCCGATATGGCAACAATTCTTCCTTCTGCTGTTTCTGCACGTAAATTGCCTGAGTGGCATCTAATACCATCAATTACTTCATGAGACAGATTAAGACCCTGTCCGTCTTTCTCCAGATACTCAACAATGCGAGCACTCTGCTGATTATGGGCAAAAATATACTCATTTTCTGGAGCATCGGGGTCCATTCCCCTATACAGGCTAATGGCGTGCGAAAGCGCCTTCTCGCCAATATGACCAAAAGGCGTGTGACCTAAATCATGTCCAAGTGCAATTGCCTCAGTCAGGTCTTCGTTTAACCCAAGAGGACGCGCAATTGAGCGTGCAATCTGCGAAACCTCAAGCGTATGAATAAGACGAGTTCTATAGTGGTCCCCTTCTGGGGCGAGAAAAACCTGT
>JAHACE010000190.1 GCA_018376005.1 Atopobium sp.
TGTTTCTCGCCAAAGAGGGCATGAAGCTGGACCTGGGATGCTTGGCCAAAGGCTACATCGCCGACAAAATTGCAGATTATCTGAAAAGTCAGCACGTCACTTCCGCCCTTATCAACCTTGGCGGTAACATTAAGACAATTGGCGCCAATATGCTCGCGAACAGGCCGTGGCAGATTGGCATCCAGGATCCGCGACAACCGCGGGGCACCAACCTTGCTGTGCTGCCTATTTGCAACCAGTCCGTGGTGACCTCCGGTACCTACGAAAGGAAACTGCAGGTAAACGAGCACATCTATCACCACATTCTTGACCGAAGCACGGGCTATCCAGTTGACACGCAACTTGCGAGCATCACGATTATCTCGGACAACTCACTTGACGGGGAAATTTGGACCACGCGCCTTTATGGCGAGAAACCCCGTCAGCTCCTTGCCCGTGTGGAACAAGAAAAAGACATCGAGGCGCTCATAGTAACCACTGATAATCGCGTATATTATTCGTCGGGAATCTCGCCTGAGTTCCTTGCGTAATTCAGAAAGGAAGTTTGATGCTTAACTTTGTTGGCCTCATTGGCACCAATTCAAAAGAGTCAAATAACCGAAGACTCCTGCAGTTTATGCAGAAGCACTTTGCCGACAAGGCCTCCATTGAGCTGGTGGAAATCGACAACATTCCCCTGTTCAACAAGCCCGCAAAGATGAAGGTCCCCGAGGTTGTCTCAGAGCTTGCAAAGAAAATTGAGGCCGCCGATGGCGTCATCATCGCAACACCAGAGTACGACCACTCCATTCCAGCGGTCCTGCAAAACGCGCTTGCTTGGCTGTCCTACGGCATCTTCCCTATGGTCAACAAGCCAGTCATGATTGTCGGCGCATCCCTGGGCACACTCGGATCTTCTCGCGCACAGCTTCAGCTCCGTCAAATTCTGGACGCTCCTGAGCTCAAGGCCGCAATCATGCCAGGTTCCGAGTTCCTTCTTGGCCGAGCCCCTCAGGCATTTGACGAGAAGGGCAGCTTGAAGGACAAAGCTACCGTCAAAAAGCTTGACCTGCTCTTTGACGATTTCCGTCTGTTTGTGAAACTCAACGAAAAAATGGCCGCATCGCGCGAACTTCTCCGCAAAGAGGCCGAGAACTTTGACTGGGAAAACCTGTAGGCCTGGAAGGAACTACTACTATGAAATTTGTCGGAATCGTCGGTTCAAATGCGGAGATTTCCTACAACCGCAAGCTTCTACACTTCATCAAAAAGCACTTTGCCAAGCAGTTTGAGCTTGAAATCCTTGAGATTGATAACATTCCTCTGTTCAACCAGGACCTCAAGTGGGACGAGAACTTCCAGCTCCGCCTGCTGTACAACAAGATTACCCGCGCTGACGGCGTCATTATTTCTACGCCCGAGCATAATCACACCATCTCACCCGCGCTGAAGAGTGTCATTGAGTGGCTCTCCTACGATGTGCATCCGTTTGAGAACAAGCCTGTCATGATTGTCGGCGCTTCTTACTACGACCAGGGAACTTCTCGCGCGCAAGTTCATCTACGCAAGATTTTGGATGCTCCGGGCGTAAACGCATATGTTTTGCCTGGTAATGAGTTCCTTCTTGGAAAGGCAAAGCAGGCCTTTGACGAGGACGGCAACATTATCGACGAGCGCACCGTCGGCTTCCTGGGCCTTTGCCTGGATAACTTTGTCAAATACGTAGAGGTGGTCTCCAAGTTGAAGAAGTCAAAGCCAATCGCGCCAGAGGATCTGGACGTAACCAACTCAATTTCCACCACTATCCAGGGCATTGATCCCGACGATCCTGATTGGGTCGAGAAGGCCGCCGAGCTTGTGGGCGCGGTCTCGGGCGACACATACGTTAAGCTTGATCACGGCATTTTGACGGTCAACCAGATTGACATGTTCCTGAAGGCAATGCCATTTGAGCTAACTTACGCGGACGACAACAACCAGTTCCT
>JAHACE010000191.1 GCA_018376005.1 Atopobium sp.
AATATATGCCTTTTTGTCCACGAAGCTAATTGCCTCTTTAGGACAAATCTCTCGACAAGGGTGTGCAAGACAGCCCTGGCAAGCGTTGGTAACGCGATAAACGTTGTCCTCGCAGGCATTGCACGCAAACTTGACAATGTTGATCAGCGGTGGCTGGTAATAAACCTCTGGTCGAGAGGCCTCTTCCAGGCCATCAGAAATATGCTCTGGTTGATCAACGCCCTGCATAGGCATGCCCATAGTCATGCGGATACGCTCACCAACAATCGCGCGCTCCAAGAAGACGCTCTCGCGATATGTTGCAATATCACCAGGAATAATCTTGTAAGGCAGCTCTTCCATCTGACGAGCAATTTCATCAACGCTCTTGTCTGCTTTTTCATACGCAAGCGTTGAAACCTCTTTAAATACCTTCCTGCGGATTTCAGTCAGGTTGGTATAGACACCTCGCATTGTGCCAGGCATTTCTCCCCCTCCTCGTTCACTTTATGCACGTCTGGGTAACGTATTTGCACAAAATGAATGCATGTCTCTATCACAAAGTATGTACTATTAGTCCACCTCAGTGACACCAAAATAAGAAAATCGCTCTGGAATATCCGTTTTAATCACAATTTTTGCGCTCGTGACTGGATGAATAAATTCAACGCGATATGCATGCAGCATTAGCGGCTGTGTTTTATGCTTCTTTTTTGCTCCGTGCTGCAAAGAAGACACTCCTCCGTATAACGTATCTCCTACCAGAGGAAATCCAAGTGACGAGAGGTGCACTCTAATTTGATGCTTTCTTCCTGTCAGCAAATTGACCAGCAACAAGCTCTGAGTTTGACCTTGCGCAGACGATGCAACCTTAATAAGGCGCACCTCCGTTTGAGAAGGTTTGCCTGTTGCTGAGACCCTCATCTTCTGAGCGTCATGCCGATCTTTTCCAATTGCCTTATCTATCAGTAGTTTATTTGGTTCAAATGCCCCTTTAACCGCTGCAAGATACTCTTTGGAAAGCTCCTTGGAGGCAATAAGCTGGTCAAACTGCGGCTGCGTTTCTTTTTTGAGCGAAAAGAGTACTATGCCCGTAGTCTCCTTATCAAGGCGATTCAGAGCTTGGACCTGGGAAAGATCTACCTCTCTTGAGCCCTCAAGTGCACGGAGCTTCTCGCAAACTACATCGGTTAACGAGGGTTCATTGGTGCCGTCTGCGTGAACAATAATTCCCGCAGGTTTATTTACGGCAAGCAGATACTCATCTTGGTACAGAATCTCAAGGTCATTGTCAGTTTGAAGTTCATCCACACTACTCACCTCGCTTAACCACATACCGCTGCTCAGAAAGCACCTGAGCAAATGACTCAATTGTGCTCCACACATGATCGGTTCGTCGCCAAGCAACACTGACCGAATATGACATCTCTTTTCCTAGCTCAATAATGTGGAGGCCAGATGTTTCAAAGTCGTAGTAAGAAGAAGCAACCAGCTCTGATGGCAAGAAGCACGCGCCAACCCCTCTCATGGCAAGGGCCAAAAGCGTCTCGGAGTTTCTGGACATAACTTTGATAGTGGGAGATATGCCCGATGCCGCAAACGCATGGCGAGCGAAACTACCTGCGATGTCTCGCTTACCAACCGTTAAGAAGGGGCAAGCTTCCAAAGCCGTGAGCTTTCCCGTCTTTTTGACTTGCGAGACAACTGAGTCAACCTTATCTGCATACAGAGACTCAAGAAGCGCTTGAGAGACAACCAGAACGATCTTCTCGTCAAACAGCTTTTTAACAACAAGGTCATATGATGTGGAATTGACGGTTGCAACAATCAAGTCAAGTTGGCCTTCGGACAGCCACTCAACTAGCTCGTCATTCTCGCCCTCGTCAAGCTCAATGGAGATGTTTGGGTGCAGTTTTTGGAAAGCGGCAATGGAGCGCGGCATGATGATG
>JAHACE010000192.1 GCA_018376005.1 Atopobium sp.
CTTCCGTTGATGTTTACATTGACAGCCTTGTTTTTCCTAAGGAGTAGGCTTGAGCGTTAAGTTTTTTGGACGTACCCGCGCCCGTAGCCAAGCACTACAACTTTTGTTCCAGGCTGAAGCCACTAATCGCAGCGTTCATGAGGTCCTCGACGGAGACTACACGCTCTCCGAGGGACCTCTTGACGAGTATGCGCAGTCACTGGCAGTAGGAGCAGATGGCATCAGAGATGATCTTGACGACATCATTGCTGCTTACTCAAAGGATTGGGCGATTGATCGCATGCCTTCTGTTGACCGCAATCTTCTAAGAATTTCTCTCTACGAGATTCTGGAGGTTCCAGAGGTTGACGTTGCTGTTGCTATTAACGAGGTGGTTGACCTTGCTCGCGCCTACTGTGGTGACGATTCTCCTCGTTTTATTAACGGTGTTCTCGGCCGTATTGTTGATGATGTTGAGGCTGGAGAAGACATTTATTCTCTGTGTCATAAGCAGTCTGCTGAGCAAGACGTTTCTGAAGAAGAGCCAGTAAGCTCTGTGGAAGATGCAGAGTAGCCATGGCAAAAATCGATACGTCTGAATATCAGAGCTTTGACCAGATAACCGCAAGACTTGATTCCATTGTTGATCAAGTTCGCGATAAGAACGTCTCGCTTGAGCATTCTCTTGACCTCTTTGATGAGGCAATTGCTCTAGGCTCAAAGGCTGTCAACATGGTTGACACCACAGAGTTTACGCCGGAAGAGGAAGAGCGTCTGATTCAGGCCCAGGCAGCAGGGGACGCAGCTGACGCACGCGGCACGGCGGCTGCCACTGATGAGCAGGCTTCTTCTGAGCAGGTTGAGGCTTCAGCTGCAGATGAAACGTCGTCTGATGACGCGGTTTCAGAGAGCGATGAGCACTAGTGGCTCAACGCATTTCTCGCCAAAGGCTCGATAAAGAGCTGGTTAGGCAAGGATTTTTCAAGGACACTCAAGCTGCATTACGTGCAATTCTTGCGGGTGATGTTTCTACGCGCGACAGAAGATTAACTTCAGCGGGAGAGCTTGTTCCTGAGGGATTATTTCTGCACGTAAAAGGCGCTATTCCGTATGTGAGCCGAGGCGGACTTAAGCTTGAGCGCGCCTTTGAAGTTTTTGATTTTACGGTTCAACAGAAAAAATGTTTAGATATTGGCTGTTCAACTGGTGGTTTTACCGATTGCCTGCTTCAACATGGAGCTGCTTCGGTTACCTCGGTTGATGTTGGCTATGCGCAGTTTGATTGGTCGCTCAGAAACGACAGCAGGGTTGAACTGCTCGAACGTACAAATATTACGTCCCTGCCAGAAATGGGCTACTCGCATGTTTTTGATGTTGCTGTGTGTGACGTATCGTTTACGTCAATCTTGTCAATTCTTCCTTCTGTTTTAGATGTTCTGGCTCCTGAAGGAGTTTTTGTTACGCTGGTTAAACCGCAGTTTGAAGCTAAGAGGGAAGAAGTGGGCGAGGGAGGTATTGTGACTGATGCCTCCGTGCGTCTGCAAACGCTGCAAAAGGTTTCCGATGCGTTTAAGGAAGCTCATATGGGTCCTTTGGGTGCGTGTGAAAGTCCTATTCACGGCGCTAAGGGTAACGTGGAATATTTACTGTTTGGGCAGATTGGAGCAGGTTCGCATGATTTGGATCTTGCTTCAGTGGTATCGAGTCATTCTGTAGAAATAGTGAAATAGAACGAATGTTCTATTTTGTAGTATTGTTCGTAGTTTTTTAGGTATACTAAGTACATCGAATCAGACGTGTTAACTGTTTCAGTTGTGCAATCAAGCAAAATCGGGAGAGTGGTTTGCGTGAAGGTACTTCTTGTTCCAAATTATTCAAGAGAAGTTGCTGTTTCTGGTGCACGTGAACTTGAAGAATGGCTCTTTGAACAGGGCTGTGATGT
>JAHACE010000193.1 GCA_018376005.1 Atopobium sp.
AGACGCATCTGGTCCTAAGCACCTTGACTACACCCTGACTCGTGCAGAGTTTGAGCGCATCACCCGCGATCTTCTCGACCGCTGCAAGGCTCCTGTAACCAAGGCTCTCCAGGACGCAAGCCTTCAGCTCTCCGACGTCAGCGAGGTCATTCTGGTCGGCGGCTCCACTCGTATGCCAGCTGTTCAGGACCTGGTCAAGAGCATGACCGGCAAGCAGCCTAACATGTCCGTTAACCCAGACGAGGTTGTTGCAGACGGTGCGGCTGTTCAGGGCGGCGTTCTTACCGGCGACGTCTCCGGCATCCTGCTTCTGGACGTAACCCCACTGTCCCTGGGCGTTGAGACCCTCGGCGGCGTTGTTGACAAGGTCATCGACCGCAACACCACCATTCCAACTTCCAGCACAAAGGTTTACTCCACCGCAGCTGACAACCAGACTTCCGTTGAGATTCACGTCCTCCAGGGCGAGCGCGAGATGGCTTCTGACAACAAGAGCCTCGGCAAGTTCAACCTTACCGGCATTCCTGCTGCTCAGCGCGGTATCCCTCAGATTGAGGTTACCTTTGACATCGACGCAAACGGCATCTTGAAGGTTACCGCTAAGGACAAGGCAACTGACAAGTCCCAGGAGATCACCATTTCTGGCTCTACCGCTCTGTCCGACGAGGAAGTTGATCGCATGGTCAAGGACGCAGAGTCCCACGCTGAGGAAGACAAGAAGCGCAAGGACGAGATTGAGGTTCGCAACCAGGTAGACTCCCTGGCATACAGCACCGAGCAGACCGACCGCACTTGATGGCTCCGACATTGAGGCAATCAAGAAGGCTGGCGAGAAACTCACTGAGGTTGGCCAGAAGCTCGCAGAGATTGTCTACGCAGACGCTCAGGCTCAGACCGCTGGCAACAACGGCGCAGCAAGCAACCCTTCTGAGCCAGACGTTGTCGATGCAGACTACGAGGTTGTCGACGACGATAAGAACCAGAACTAATCTGAGTTTCTCGGCATATGCGCTTGGGTAACTTGGTGCAGCAGCTGGTAGACAATGTGATATGACTCGGAGGCGGCTGGCGGAAACGTTTGGCCGCCTTCTACACATAGGGAGGTGATGGCAGTGAGGCAATTCGTCGTGGAGAAGAGACAGCGGAGGCAGAGATTGCTGCCGACGCCCAGCGTGCAGCTCAGGAGCGCGACCGTCTGCAGAACGAGCTGGACTCAGTCTCCGACAAGATTGAGGCAGCAAAGCAGCAGGCAGCTGAGGCAAATGACCGCTTCCTACGCCTGCAGGCTGACTGGGATAACTACCGTCGTCGTACTGCTCAGGAGCGTCTTGATGAGCGCCAGCGTGCAACGGAGAAGCTGGTAGTTGACCTTCTCCCCGTTATTGACGACCTGGAGCGCGCCATTGAGCACGCGGACAACCTGACCGACCCTGCAGCCAAGCAGTTTGTTGAGGGCGTCTCCGCGGTATGCAACAAGCTCGTAAGCGTCCTGAACAAAGAGGGCGTTGAGGTAGTCAACCCTGTGGGCGAGGCCTTTGATCCCCTTTCTCACCAGGCAGTGAGCCAGATTGAGGATACCCAGGCGTATGATGAGACCGTCGCCCAGGTGTACCAAAAGGGCTATCGTATGGGCGGCAAGGATATTCGCACTGCGATGGTTGTTGTTACTCACGGTGGCCCAAAGCGTCCAGCTGAGCCAGAGGCTGCTGACGGCGCTGGGGCAGGCGACGCAGACGGTGCTGCCGCAAACGGTGCAGCCGAGTAAGACAGAGTAGTTTAGAGAGGGGGCCGTGCTGAATGGCAGGTAGTAAGACTTTTTATGACGTTCTTGGCGTGAAGCGCGACGCCTCGAAGTCTGATATTCAAAAAGCGTTTAGGAAACTTGCAGCTAAATACCACCCTGATAGGGGCGGCGATGAGGCCAAGTTCAAAGAGATCTCGGAGGCGTACAACACGCTCTCTGATGATAAGAAGCGCCAGGAGTATGACCAGATGCTTGCATTTGGTGGCATTCCTGGAGGTGGATTTGGTGGTCGCCAGGGCGGCTACACCTACACCACCAACGTAAACGGCGCCAACTTTGCCGATTTCTTTAGCGGCTTTGGCGGCGGCGCGGGTGCGGGAGCTGGCGGCTTTGATTTTGCCGACATTTTTGGTGGGCGAGCAAACCGTCCAGTTGCAGGTAGCGACCTTACTATGTCCGTAAACGTATCGTTTGACGAGGCGTTTAAGGGTACTTCTCGCAAGGCAACGTATCGTGTGCCTTCAACTGGTGAGGAGCAGTCGCTGACCATCAAGGTGCCAGCCGGCGCCTACGATGGCATGAAGCTGCGCTACAAGAAGCATGGCGAGTACGGCGTTAACGGCGGTCCACGAGGCAACCTTGTGGTTACCATCAACGTTGCCGCCCACCCGGTTTTCTCGCGAGATGGCGCTGACGTGCGCATGAAGCTGCCAGTGAGCATCTACGAGGCGGCTTTGGGCACCTCGGTTGACGTGCCAACGCCTGACGGAACTACGGTGCGACTCAAGGTTCCCGCAGGTACGCAAAGCGGAAAGACGTTTAGGTTCAAGAACCTGGGTGCTCCTCGCGTGAAGGATTCTGCAACTCGCGGCGCGCTGTATGTTTCGGTGGATGTTAAGGTTCCAACAAAACTTTCCAAGAAGGAGCGAGACGCTCTTCAGGCGCTGCTTGACGCCGACGAGCGCAGCTACCGAGAGGAGCGGTAATGGCTCGAAAGA
>JAHACE010000194.1 GCA_018376005.1 Atopobium sp.
GGAGGCATATGGCGAGCTCCAGCACCTTGTTGACAATCTTTATAAGCGCAAACCTTCGGGCACAGTCACTAAGGTTGACGTGCTGATTCAAGCTGAAGTTGACGATCTTGAAGAAGATTTACAAGAAGTTATTGAGCTGATTCCATCGGGCACCTATGTCCGCGCTCGCCTCTGCGATCAGATTAACTCAATTGTTACGGCGCACGGCTGGGGCTTTACCTACGGCACCGTCGAATAGTCTTAATCTTCCTTTATATTGTTCTGCCTTTGGTGCTTATAGAACTCTGCGAGGTGTACAAAGAGTAGGCCCAAGATTGCAGAAGCAAACGATGCGGCGAGAACAGCTACCTTAGCTGCAAGAATCTCCTCTGCATCGGGGAATGCAAGATTAGAGATAAGAATTGACATGGTAAAGCCTAAGCCGCCCATAAGACCTACGGCAGTAATCTGAATCCAGTCAACTTTTGCAGGAAGCTTGCAAATCTTACATTTGACCAGCAGCAACGTTACAAAAATAATTCCCAGTGGCTTACCCAGAACAGCACCAAAGAAAACGCCATGTGCAATAGAGCTGCTCAATAGAGCAACGAAATCTGCTCCCACCAACGTAATCTGCGCATTTACAAAAGCAAAAATAGGCAGAACAACAAAGTTTACAAAAACAGAAATATAGTGCTCAACACGCTGAAGCGGTGGAGTTACGTGATGCATGACCTGCTCAATAGAGTTAGCACCATGTGTAAAGTCATGCTGACCCAAAACGTGATGCTCATCGTCGTAGTGATCGTCAAGCTCACGAGCACGTCTTGAAAGCCAGCTTCCCAGCTTGCTCAGGCGAACATCAGAGTGAGATGGCAAGAAGAAGGCAAGAAGAACACCTGCAAGGGTTGCATGAATTCCCGAGTGGTACATGCAAACCCAGAGAACCAAACCAACAAGTAAATAAGGACCAGAAGAATAAATCTTTAAACGATTCATTCCCCACAAAATGACAAGTACTCCAAGAGAAGCTGCCAACCAGGCAATATCTGGTGTGTGACCATAGAAAAGCGCAATGACCACAATAGCCAGGATATCGTCGGCAATAGCAAGTGTTTGGAAAAAGACCTTTGTTTGCGGACTAATTCTGTTGCCCAACAGCGACATAACGCCAAGCGCAAACGCAATATCGGTTGCAATTGGCGTTGCCCATCCATGAGGGGCAGTGCTTGCGTTAAGCGCCAGATAAATAAGAGCAGGAACTGCAACGCCACCAACAGCCGCAAGCATAGGAAGCATTGCCTGTCTTGGCTTTCTGAGCTGGCCAACAGTTACTTCATACTTGAGCTCAATGCCTACAAGTAGGAAGAAGATTGCCATAAGGAAGTCATTCACAAAGGTTTCTAGAGCCATATGCGCATGAATCATTCCAAGCGAGAAACTCATTTGGACTTCAAGAATTTCTCGAACCACCTCATGAGCAGGTGAGTTGGCAACTACAAGTGCAATAAGAGCCGCAAGCACCATGACTGCTGCCGCAATAGTGCTGTTAGAGGTGATTTTCTTTAGAGAAGAGCGCTGACTAATTCTTCTTACAACTGCGGGCTCTCTATAAATACTAGACATTATCTGCCGTTCTCTCTTTATCTAAATGGTATTGACCGTTAGCTATGAAAGTTTTTCTCGATGTATATGCCTAGTGTACCGTCTACCTACCGTTGAGGGCAACTTGTCATATCTCAAGAAAACGGGGTATATCTCTATGTAAAATGTGGGTAATAGAAAGTCAACGTTTAGCTACTTGTAGCACGTATATATTTGGAGCGGATAATGGACACTAAACGAATTGCCATCATCACAGACTCAGGAACTAATGTCCCACCTGATTTTGTTGCTGAACACAATATTCGTATCACCCCACTTCG
>JAHACE010000195.1 GCA_018376005.1 Atopobium sp.
GTCCGGCTACGAGATTAAAACCATCTTTCAACAGTCGCTTAATTACTTCTGGACCGCCCAGACAAGCCAGATTTATAGAGAGCTGCAGTCGCTAGAAAAGGACGGCTGGGTTACTTCAACGCTCGTTGCTCAAAAAGGAAAGCCAGACAAGAAGGTCTTCTCGATAACTGAAGCCGGCAAAGAAGAGTTGCAGAGGTGGCTGAGGGAAGACTCTCAGTCCTCGGTGTTGCGCATTCCGCTTTTGATGCAGACGTTCTTTAGGGGCGAGTGTTCCTACGAGGAAAACCTTGCGTTCTTTAAACGAATCGCAGATAACGCCTCATCGTTTCCTGGTGGAAGTGAGCTGGCGGCTGGCGCGGTGGCCGCTTACGCAGCTCAAATGGGTGATCCAGAGAAGGCATTGTTCTGGCAATTTACTATCGAGTACGGCAAGATGCACGAGGAAATGCTTAGGGCATGGAGCGAGAAGTGCATGAAGGAGCTGGAGGCACACCATGAACATTCTGCTCATTAATGGTAGCCCTAAGGGCAAAGCTAGCAACTCTCTGCGTCTTGCTAAGAGTTTTATCGAGGGCGTCTCCGAGCAGCACGCCAATGAAGACGTGACTGTTGAGCAGCTCAATGTTGCCACTATGGACATCAAGCCATGCAAGGGATGTTTTCACTGCTGGAAAAACACGCCTGGCAAGTGCATTATGTCGGACGATGAAGAAGCCGTCATCCAAAAGCAGCTCTGGGCTGACCTGGTTATTTGGAGTTTTCCGCTCTACTACTTCAACGTACCTGGACTGCTGAAGAACCTGATTGATCGCCAGCTCCCCATGAGTTTGCCCTTCATGAGCGACGCAAACAGGGGATATGGAAGTGGCGCGCACGAATCTCGCTATGACATGACAGGCAAGAAGCACGTTCTTATCTCTACCTGCGGATTCTATTCGTCAGAGGGCAACTACGATAGCGTTACCAAGATGTTTGACCACATTCTTGGCAAGGGCAACTACGAGAGCATTTTCTGCGGCCAGGGCGAGCTCTTCCGCGTAAAAGAGCTTTCCGCACGCACTGACCAGTACCTGGCGCTTGTCAAAAAGGCTGGCATAGAATACGCTCAGGGCGGCATTTCTGACCAGACAAAAGCCGAGCTCAAAGTCTTGCTGTATCCAAAAGATATGTTTGAGCAGATGGCGGATGCAAGCTGGGGAATTTCTCGCGATACAAGCACTCAGGGCAGCAATAACGCTGGCGAGAAACCCGTTGAGCAGGTGCCGTTTGACCATATCTTCACCTCTCAGATGGCGGCCCTGTATGATAAGACGGCTTACGACGGAAAAGATCGCGTTCTTGAGATGAACTACACCGATCTTGGGCGTAGCTATCAGATTTTGCTGGGTAAAGATGGCAGTAAAGTCTTTACTGATGGCAGTCTTACTACCACCACAAAGCTCAACACTCCATTTGAGGTCTGGCAGTCCATTTCTCGTGGCGAGATTAGTGGACCAGAGGCGCTGGGTAAGCACCTGTATACCGTTGAGGGCGATTTTTCCTTCATGATTGATTGGGATAAGTATTTTGGTCCCACTCCTGGTAGTTCTACTGAAGCTGCGCAGGATGCGCCGGCTAAAGAAGCTGGTAACGCGCAGAAAAACCCTCAGATGATTACAATGCTGCTCCCTTGGATTACCTTCTGGACTGCAACATCGTTTGATTCTCAGGTTGGCGCCATGATTGTGCTGCTTGTTACTGCTTTAATGCCGCTTATTATGAGGAACTTTAAGTTTACCATCTGGGATAGAATCTCATTTGCCCTGGTTGGAGCATTGTCTGCAGGCGTTTTTATGAGCGGAAATGGCGACGGGAATCTTATTGTCAATTTGGGTTACCTGGCTTTTGGTCTTATGTGG
>JAHACE010000196.1 GCA_018376005.1 Atopobium sp.
GCTGTGGTTGGCGCTATGAGTGCTGCCTGGCGTGCAGCTGGAACTATTCCAGAAATTGTCAGCATTTCTGCTTCGCTTATTTCTCCGTCTATCTTCATTCTGGCAACATTTTTGCTCTGCACCATGATGTCTATGCTTCTGGGTACCGCATTTGGTACTGCTGCAACCATGGGAATCATCTGCATGTCTATTGGTAAGGCAATTGGAGCAAGCGAGTTCTTTATTGGTGGTGCCGTTCTTGCAGGTAGCTACTTTGGAGATCGTTGCTCCCCTATGTCTACCAGCGCAATCCTTGTTTCACAGCTCACCGATACCAATCTATCCAAGAACATTAACCGCATGCTTCGTACCAGCGTAGTGCCTTTCATTGCCGCATGCGTTATCTATGTAGCGTGGGATTTCTTTATGGCAAACACGGGAACTATCCCCGATGTCACTGGTCTTCTCAGCCGCTCTTTTAGGCTCTCTTTAATTTCACTTACACCAGCACTTCTTGTGATTGTATTCTCGCTTCTTAAGGTTGATGTCATTGTTACCATGGCTTCTAGCCTGGTACTTGCTTGCATTCTGTGTGTCACTATCCAGCGCGTCCCTCTTGCCGACCTGCCAGTCATTCTGCTCTTTGGCCTTCGTGCTCCAGGTGCTACCGTTGCAAACATGGTTAATGGTGGCGGCGTTTTCTCCATGATGAACGTTTTGACAATTGTCACCATTTCTTCAAGCTACGCTGGTCTTTTCCAAACAACTGGCCTGCTTCGCCGTATGTGCCAGCTGGTAGCTGACCTCTCCGATAACTCCACGCCTTTCTTTGGCGTTCTGATTACCAGCATGTTTACCTCAATGGTTTCTTGCAACCAGACCTTGGCTATTATGCTGACAAACGATCTGTGCGAGAACGCAGAAAATTCTTCCAGCGCTCTTGCTTTGGATATCGAGAATAGCGCTGTAATTCTTGCTCCACTGGTACCATGGTCCATCTCAAACATCTCGGTACTCTCTGCAATTGGCGCACCTTCTATGAGTCTTCTGGCTGCAAGCTTCCTCTATTTGCTGCCTCTTTGGACTCTGGGAATTTCTCTATGGCTCCATCGCCGCCCAGCTAAGATTGACGGTCATCGTGCTCGTTGGCTTGGCCTCACCTCTGACGATGTCCGCAGCTGCTCATGGCCGCGCGTGCAGGACGATGAGTCTGCAGACTCTACCGCAAGTCTTCCTGCCGTTAAAGTTGCTTAAGACCGAGCTGTTTAACACTTCTAATTCACAACGCTACGCTAGACGTGTTTTACGCCGTTAATACTTCTATTGATGCTTTGGTAATTCAATAATTCGATCGCAACGCTGAGCAATACCCATATCATGTGTGACCATAAGAAGCGTTTTATGGTTTGCATGAACGGAATCTAGCAAACTGTCTATAACAATAGTAGCCATAGCCTTATCAAGTGATCCGGTTGGTTCGTCAGCAAGGATTAAATTACCCGGTTTTATCATTGCTCGAGCAATTGCTACTCTCTGCTTTTCTCCACCAGAAAGCTCATTTACAACCGCATCGAACTTCTCGCCAATCTCGTAGTTTTCCAAGGAAGTTCTAATAAGACGTTCCTGTTCCTGCTTTGAAAGCTTGGTGTATTGAAGCGCTAATAAGAGATTTTTGCTTACTTTCCAGTCATTAATGAGAGCAAAAGATTGGAACAAATAATTGATCTCTGTACGCCTCATAAGCGTTGCTTTTTTACTATTGATTGAAGGATATGCTTTTCCCTCAAGCTTGATTGTGCCTGAATCTAGCGTCTCGAGAAGACCGATGATATTAAGAAGCGTTGATTTTCCACACCCAGAAGGGCCCACGAGAGCCACTGACTCTCCACTTTCTATCTCAAATGAAATG
>JAHACE010000197.1 GCA_018376005.1 Atopobium sp.
TTTTAAGCACACAAACTTTGATCTACTCCGTTTTGGAATGCTCATGCTCTTCTATATCTTTGTGGGCATCGCATTTTTTATCGCCATAATGTTTCTTACGACAGAAGCTGCGCTGAAACAGCAATTTCTTGTTCCAGCCTTTATGGGCATTGGCGTCCTTATTATTGTCTGTGGCGTCTTCACACAAATAGCCAAACACTCTACTCACGAGACCCTGCAGACTATTAGGGACATAACTGTGCCTCTTATCTGGGGCATTGTATCGTTTGCGTATATGCAAACCGCACTCTATTTAGTGGGCCTGGCAAAATAACCACGCAATACTGCTACGCAGGTTAGTTTATACGTGGCCCAGCTTTATCTGGCGCTTGCCTTTAAACACCCGGCTATACCTCGGAAGGCTTCTATGCTTCAGAAGACTTTTGACCTTCAAGAGCCTCCTGACGACGCTTTTTGAGGTATCTTCCAAGCGGTGCAGTAACAACAAAATGATTCACAAACGCTCCGCAAGTTGCTAGCAAGGCTGCGAACAGTGCATTTGCATAAGGATGCCATGCTGGGAAGTACTGGGCCAACGCTTGCTGAATAGGAAAAGCCCAAAGGTAAATGCCATAGGACAGCTCAAATTTAGTACCAAACGTACTAAAATGGTTGCCCATTCCATACGCAAGGCAGAAGCAAGCAATAGGAAAAACTGTCAGCATTGCCAGATTGTCGATGCCACTAAAGACCATAACAAACCACAGAACAATCGACGCAAGGCCTAAAACAGGTGAGATAGTAATACGGTCTCTAAGTACCCAGATTAAAACGCCCAGATAAAATAGAAGAACCGCACGCACAACGCTCAGCTGAAGCGGAGAAAACTTCACGTAATACACTGCTGCCAACGCAAAAACAGGTATTGAGAGCAGCAAAAATTTCTTCTTATCAAACTTGGTGAGTTTATAGCTGATAAAACACAGAATGTAGCAGATAAACTCAACGGGAAGTGTCCACAGCGCAGCATTGACCACGTCGCCCGAAGGATTGTTGGTAAACACTCCCGGCAACTGATGAACCATAATCAAGACACCATTGAGCAGGTACTTGTACGTCTGTGGGTTAGTAAAATACTCCACAGGTGAAAGCGTTGAAAGCATTGGACCAAGCACAAACGCAGTCAAAATAACAACAAATAGAAGCTCGGGAAAAAGCCTCAAAATGCGTGCCGAGAAGAACTTTTTTGCCTCAGGGTAATGTTCGCAACTACGGGCAATCAAAAACCCGCCAAAGAGAAAGAAGACACCAACAGAAACACCGCCGGGGCTCAAACGATCCCCTGTTAGCTTCAGCAAATAGCTGCCAGCATCGCCGCCCAAAACCACCGAGTAGCAGTGAGAAACAATGACCATCAGCGCAGCAACGAACCTCATAAAGTTCAGGTTATTGACACGCGATGTTGCTACGTCACTCAGCTTAATCTGGGCATTTCTCGCCATTTACTCGCCTAACTCTATGCGAACCTTTTGCCCCTCAACGTGGACTTTATCCTGAGCAAAAAGCTGCAAAACCTCTGGATACAGCTGGTGCTCTACCTGGTGAATTGCCTCTTCAAGCTGGTCAACAGTCCAGCCCTCTTCAACCACAACTGGTCGCTGAGCAATAATGGGACCGCGGTCATAATCAGCATTTGCCAGGTGAACGGTAACGCCCGTCACCTTGACGCCGTACTCATACGCATCCTGAATAGCGTGCGCACCACGGAAGCTTGGCAGCAACGCCGGATGCAGATTGAGCACACGATTAAGGAAGGTGTTCAGAATAGGAACGCCGACTTTGCGCATGTAGCCAGCCATAACA
>JAHACE010000198.1 GCA_018376005.1 Atopobium sp.
GCGGTCAACCAGCGGTCAGCCACGGTCAACCCGCGGTCAGCCCATGGTCAGCTTGCGGCCAGTCCACAATCAAGCTGCCGCAAGACATAAAAAGCCCCCACATCAAATGAACTGCCTCCCATTTCTTGGACACGAGAAATAGGAGGCAGTTCAAAAACACACCTAAGTCGGATAATCTGTTAAAAAGACGTATACATGACGCTGAAAATACCTCAAACGCGCAGATTATCGTCATTAGATGTGTAAAATGCCCTCATCTGAGCAGATTATCCGACTTAGGTGTGTTCCTTAGGTACGAAATTTACCTATAGTTAAATCTTTTATATGACGCTATTCATTTTCTAGCATATTAGGTTAAGTTTATGCATAGAAATGTATATCAAGCGGTGCAACCGCCTAGCTGCCCGGCTCTCTTGATTAGAAACATGTCGATTCTTCAGCGAGACCTACCAAAGCTGCACTATTTTGTGCGCCAGGCCTAAAAGCCGACGCTAACACGCTGCAGAATCATAATCACCCGCATATGAACTGCCTTCCATTTCTTATGTTCAAGAAATGGAAGGCAGTTCAAAACGACGCGGAGGCCAAAGGAACTGCGATGCTTACGCAGCGTGTGCGAGCACTTACTTGCGGTTGCAAACCTCTGCAGCAACCTTTGCGCCAAGAGCAACGTTGTTGAAGACCAGCTGAATGTTGGACTCAAGGGAGTTGTTACCAGTGATCTCAGCAACCTTTGCCAGCAAGAATGGTGTGGACTCCTTGCCGTGGATACCGTTTGCCTCTGCCTCTGCAAGGGCCTTCTCGATAGCTGCGTCGATGGTGTCCTTATCCATTGCATACTGCTCAGGAATTGGGTTGGTGACCAGAAGACCGCTGTTCATGCCAATCTGCTGCTGGGTAGTAAAGATTTCTGCCAGCTCAGCAGGGGAGTCAACACGGTAGTCAACGCTAAAGCCGCTCTTGCGGGTGTAGAACGCAGGAAGCTCCTCGGTCTGGTAACCAAGTACTGGAACACCCTTGGTCTCCAGGTACTCAAGGGTAAGGCCAAGGTCAAGAATGGACTTTGCACCAGCGCAAATGACCATAACAGGAGTCTGTGCAAGCTCCTCAAGGTCAGCGGAGATGTCCATGGTGGTCTCAGCGCCACGGTGAACGCCACCGATGCCACCGGTTGCAAAGACGTCGATGCCTGCCATGTGAGCAATCATCATGGTAGTAGTGACGGTAGTTGCGCCGTCCTTCTTCTCAGCGATGATAACAGGAAGGTCGCGGCGGCTTACCTTAGCAACCTCGCGGCCCTTCTTGCCCAGGTAGTCAATCTCGTCAGCGGAAAGACCGGCGCGCATCTGGCCGTTAATAATTGCGATAGTTGCAGGAATTGCACCGTTGTCACGGATAATCTGCTCAACCTTCAGAGCGGTCTCAACGTTCTGTGGGTAAGGCATACCGTGAGAAATGATGGTGGACTCCAGAGCTACAACAGGCTTGTTCTGCTCAAGAGCCTCTTTGACCTCGTCAGATACAACGAGAAAATCCTTCAGGTTAGACATATATACTCCAATCGTAAACGACTAATGGAACCGAAAGTAGTGCCGTGCAGATGCGCTGTGCAGACGCGCTGTGCCGTGCAGGCGCGCTAAATACCTGCGCGCTTGATAACCTCTTCAACGTTGAGCTCACCGTTGATGGTGTCCTCACCCTCAATGGCCATGCTGGAAGCAGCTATGCCCACTAGGCCGGTTTGCTCAAGCGTCATGCCCTGAGTGTACGCCCAGGTAACTCCCGCCATCATGGCATCTCCTGCGCCTGTCATGTTGACTAGCTTTGCAGGAAGCAG
>JAHACE010000199.1 GCA_018376005.1 Atopobium sp.
ATCAGCAGAAACCGTATCATTGAGCGCTTGAAACAGATGGAGGCCTCCCATGAGTAATCCAGCAACTAAGATTGAGATTCTTTACCCAGAGTACGGTAACCAGGGTGGAGACAACGGAAATGCTCTCTACCTGGAGGCCTGCCTTCCAAAAGAGAACTTTGTGTACACCTCTCACGCCGCAACGCCTTACTTTGTTGAAAACACGCCATCAGCAATCATTATGGGTGGCATGACGGAAGCCCAGCAAGAGCTTATTATTTCTCGCCTTATGCCTTACAAGGACAGGCTTGCAGAGCTGGCTGATCAGGGCGTTCCTATGCTGTTTGCGGGCAACGCTTCAGAGCTTTTTGGCGAGAAAATCGTTAATCCTGACGGCTCTGAAATTGAGGCTCTGGGCCTCTTCAAGTTTACGACCACTCGTTATATGCCCCAGCGCTTCCACGATGTTCAGGTGGGTGAGTTTGATCCCGGCAATGGCAAAGAGCCTTTTGTTGTCGTTGGCTTTAAGATGCAGTTCACACTCATCGAGGGAGATAACTCTAACTGCTACTTCCTTAAAAATAAGGTGGGTTTTGGCATCAATAAAGAAAGCAAGCTGGAAGGTTTCCGTCGCAAGAACGCTATTGCCACCTGGCTTATTGGGCCACTGCTTCCGCTCAATCCTTATCTCACACGGTGGATTTTGGATATGGCAGGCGAGGAAGACACTCCTCTTGCTTTTGAAGAAGAGGCGGTCGCAGCGTATCAAAAGCATGCTCGTGAGATGGTCTATCCAGGAATGCACCTGCATTACTAATTGTATGTCTGCACTGCTCATTTGCTCATATATGCGTTTCGTCGTATCATGAATTAAATTTTTTAGAGTTAACAAGGGGATTGTTTTGCCACAGGTTTCTTCAGCTTATGCAACAAAACAGCGCGCTCAGCGCCTTGCACGTATTGGTATTATTGCTGCCCTTTATGCAGCACTTACGCTTGCAGCTCTTCTTTTCTTGGGCGGTCTTGCTTGGGGTCCTGTGCAGTTCCGCATTTCTGAGGCGGTTGTGGTTATTGCACTCTTTACCGCTGACGCAATCCCAGGACTGACGCTTGGCTGCGTTATTGCCAACCTTGCAAATATGGTCATTTCTGGCACAGGTGCCCTGGGATTGTTAGACGTAGTCTTTGGTTCTCTGGCAACTGCTCTTGGTGCATGGTTTACCTGGAAGAACAGGAAGAACGTACCACTTGCGCTTCTGGGGCCAGTGCTTGCAAATGCCGTTATTGTGTCTGCATATCTTCCCATTTTGCTTCAAGGATTGGGATTCTACACAATTCCATTTACCACCATTGAACTTGATGGATCATATCCTCTTATGTTCTTGTTTGGTTTTATCACCACAGGACTCGGAGAGGCTGTTGTTCTCTATGTACTAGGAGCTCCTTTGGCTCGCGCGCTTAAGCATTCGCCTTTGCCTCAGCAGCTTGCTTCTGAGGATTCTGCTACAGAATCAGTCGAGAACTAGACAGCCATGCAAAGACTTGCTCAGTACATACATAGATCAACCAGGATAGTCCTGATTATTCTTGCCTGTGTATTGCTGGGCTTGCTTTCCTGGAGCGTCATGGCAGACAACCTGTTTGCCGCTCTTGTTGCAGGCGGAGGACTTGCCACGGTCATTGTTCTTGGTGGCACTACCCAGCCTGGTAATGAGCACGCCAGGTCTCAAGCAACGGAGCGAACACTTGAGGTTGCCTCTAAGACGCTCAAGACCTTACGCGGAGGCTTGTCGCAAGAAACAGCGCCAACTATCTGCACACTATTGCTTCCAGAAACTTCTGCAGCCGC
>JAHACE010000200.1 GCA_018376005.1 Atopobium sp.
GTTTGACGTAATTTCAGATACGCATGGGTATTTGTCATCTGAGTTGCTTGAAGCTCTGCAAGGCGCCAACTACATTGTGCATGCAGGAGATATTACCTCAAACGCCGATTATCAGACACTGCAAAAGATTGCTCCCGTCAAGCTTTGCCTGGGCAATAATGACTTCTGCTACAACTATGGCCCCATGGTAAAGAAAAAGATTATTTTCTTTGCAGCCGGTCTCAAGTGGCAGGTATGTCATTATCGCGAGAGGCTTGACCTGGTTAAATGTAATATTGCCATTTGTGGCCACACGCATAAGCCTTTTGTACAGCGTGACGAGTGGACCAATACACTTGTAATGAATCCAGGAAGCCCTACGTATCCTCGCGGTCGCGAGGGCGCAACAATGGGACGCATTATTGTTGATGATGAAACAGCCCAGGTGGTCAGCGCAGAGATTATTAGTCTGCCTTCGCTTGAGGTGCTTTCTTCTTGTAAATAAGCGATGGAATCATCAGCTTGGTAAAAAGTACTAGCCATACAAGGGCAAGCGAGAAACCACCAATGACGTCGGTAGCGTAGTGCACGCCCAGATAAATTCTGCTGACGCCAATCATAATGATGACGGCGGAGAAAAGACCACACCAAATCCAGCGCTGTAGTTTGTCTTTCTCGTAATGCCAGACAAGCCAAATGAGCAGGCCATAAAAAGCCATCGAGAACATCGAGTGGCCCGAGGGGAAGCTATAGCCGGTTTCAACTACCAGTCTAAAACCATCAGGACGAGGGCGCTGGACAATAGCCTTAAAGATAAGGTCAACAATAACAACACCGCCAAGGTTAATAGAGGCGAGCCTGCCAACACTTGGTCCTGGCGCAAACGCGGCAACCACAATAAGCATGACAATAACGGTGACAGGACTTGCAAGTCCAGAGAACCCTTCCATTATCTCAGTGAGAAGGGGAGTTCTCAGGTGGACAACAAAGAGCCTGTAGGCAAAGTGATCAATGCCGATGACGTCGCCTTCAGAAACGTCAATCAACAGAAAAATAAAAATTGCTGATGAGACAAGCAGAATGATGGTAGAAAGGCTAGAACGCAGACGCTGTAGAAAAAGGCGCTTGCGAACTCCTTTTAAAAGTCCTGTCTGTTGGGCATCAAGGCTTTTATCGGCCATTAGTTCTCCTTGTAACAAAAAGGCGGCACGCCGATAGACGTACCGCCGCTTAGTTCAATGATAAGCCAGCGCAGCCGCGTGGCACACAAGAACTTACAGGTTAGCGTTGAGCTCAGAAACGAGGTCAGCCTTAGGAAGGTTGCCAACCATGGTGTGAACAGGCTCGCCGTTCTTGAAGAGGATGAGGGTTGGGATAGAGACGATGCGGAAACGAGTTGCAAGATCTGCCTCGTCATCAACGTTTACCTTGTAAACGTCAAGCTTGTCTGCCATCTCATTGCCAACTTCCTCGACAACTGGACCAAGAGCACGGCAAGGACCGCACCAAGATGCCCAGAAATCAACAAGAACAGGCTTGTCTGCGTTAGCAAGAACAGAATCGAACTCTGCAGTAGTAAGCTGCTGTGCCATAGTGAACCTCCAGTTACATACGGCCTATAGGTCATTTAATTTCAAGCACTAGCAAACTTATCCCCAAATTAGAAAAGTGTATACACATAACTTTATAGACTTGCTCAAATTGTGAATTACGTGCATAGTTGGCATATAAGAAAGAGGTGCGCATGCCAAGCGAAAGATCTATGCGAAAAGAAGCCTACATGGCAAAAACAACGCATGAGTTTGGAGATTTTGCTGCTCAGGGGGTGTGTATGGCAGGCATTGTTAGGCAGGCGATAAGTGCTTTTAGCCCTGACACGGTGCTTTTGGTTAATCATGCAGCAGTTGCATCAGTGCGTGAAGCATACGCAGAAGAGCTTGAACAGCTTAAAACTGATGCCGAGAAGATCTTCTCGCCCCGTGTTCTTGTTCGTGTGTGTGGAATGCGCATGGTAAATCTTGATAACTTTGCCGGAGCACTCGAGGACCCTCGTCAGAAGCAGTTACGCTGGGCGGCTATTAAACAAGTCCCACCTTTGGGAGAACCTTATTAGTAACGATTTGTCGTATTTTTTACGAAAAACGACATTGTGGCGTTTCATGAGCGTTGAGCAGATTATCCTTAAGATAGTCAAAAGAAGGAGACTGGTATGGCATCACCTACAGCACCACATATTTTGCCTACTGACGCAACACAGACTAAGGCTTGGCGCGCCCTTGCAGAGCATTACGCCAGCTTAAAAGATACAAAAGCTACGCTGAAGAACTGGTTTGCAGAAGACCCTCAGCGTGTCCAGAATCTTACGTTTGAG
>JAHACE010000201.1 GCA_018376005.1 Atopobium sp.
AGGTCCTCGTCAGAGACGTTTTTGGTTGGGTCGAACTTCTTGGTTGCAAGTCTCCACTGGTAGGACGAGAGAACTTTGTTTGCAACGTGCTGTGCGGAACAGGCCATGTGAGGTCCTTTCTTGTTAGAAGTGTGGCGCCGAGCTGGTTGCGCTGAGCTGAGAGGCGCGCTGTTGGACGATGTTACGTGCGGAAGCGCTACTCGGAAAAGTGTCACTCAGGAAGACGGTGCGGGGGAGTGAGTCGTTTGTGAGCTGGGAGGCGCTACGCGTGGAAGGCTACTCAGAAACGATAAAGCGACCAGGCTGTCCAAGCTCCCACGTACCCTTGAGGTCGGCAGCAAGCTCAAAGTGCAGCTTGGAGATACCCAGGTCATAGTCTTGGATGAGGTGGCGCTGGTTAGGCATAGACGCGCTTACCACGCCATCTGTCAGGTCAAATACAACTGGCAGCTTGTTAATGGCGGTTGGACATGCCAAAACCGCATCAATGCCGCGATTAAACCACTCGGGCATCTGCTCCGGCTCAGTTGGAGTACCGTTTGCCGTCATAATCTGCGCAGGCTTTTTGGTGCGCAGACGAATTGCGGTACGAATGCCCTCCTGCTTGAGTGGAATCTTCTCCGGAGCGTATCCGATAGAAATAATAATGCCCAGCTTAAGGCCGTTGTACTCGTCGCGAGCCAGGGTCTTCCAGTCCATGGTCTCGGCAATCCAGCATGAACCAATGCCCAGCTGGGTGGCGAGAAGAACGATCTTCTCGCCATAGTAGCCGATGAGTTCACGGGCAATTGCGTCTTCACAATAACCTGCTACGTAGTGGTAAATGGGTCCGACAATAGACTTGTTCTTCATGTGGACGGAGGTGCCGTCCTCGAGGTGAGGACCTTCAATGGTAAGGATTGCGGGGTGATCGGGTGCAACCTCTGCCATCTGGGCATTTGCGACGTCAATGGCTTCCTGGAGCTGAGAAAGTTTCTCTTGCTCAATAGGCTTTTGGTCGTACGCGCGCAGAGATATGCGCTGGTCCATAGCTTCTTTTACGTCCATCGTGGTCCTTCCTAGAGCAAGGTTAAAGCAGCGAGCCAAATCGCTTGACGTAGAGGCTCTTAATTATGGTGATAAGAACCATATACCCGCTCATGAGTGCAGTTAGCCATCCAAAGAATGATAAAGGTAGCGCAACAAGATTTAAGGGCTGGGCGAACACCGGCAGATACGGAAGAGCGCTGACCACAATGATTCCCGCGGTGGTTAGAGCAAGCAGCGATGTCGATGGCATGCTCTGAATAAACGGAATCTTATTGGTTCTGAGCGCGTGGAGAACAAAGGTCTGGGTCCACATGGATTCGATGAACCAACCTGTTTGGAAAGACAGAATAAAGAGTGCTTGAGCAGCGGTGTTTCCAGCTGTAGCAAGTTCTGCCCAGGTTCCTCCGGCAAGCGCGGGAGAGACTACAAAGAACATGAGGGCAAAGGTCAGCACATCAAAGATTGAACTGATAGGTCCAATCCAAAGCATAAAGTTTGTAATTGAATGAGCATCCCAAGAGCGAGGGCTTGAGAGGAACGAATCGTCAACGTTGTCCCACGGAATCGCGATGCAGGTAACGGTATATGCAAGACCCAAGAGGAGCAGCTGAAGCGCGCTCATTGGCAAGAATGGCAGGAAGAAGCTGGCCACCAAAACGGATAGCACGTTACCAAAGTTGGAGCTTGCGGTTGCCTTGATGTACTTGATGGTGTTGCCGTAGGTTCTGCGACCCTCTTCAACGCCGTGCTCAAGTACCAGCAGATCCTTCTGCAGCAAAATGATGTCAGC
>JAHACE010000202.1 GCA_018376005.1 Atopobium sp.
GCCCTGGTTGGAGCATTGTCTGCAGGCGTTTTTATGAGCGGAAATGGCGACGGGAATCTTATTGTCAATTTGGGTTACCTGGCTTTTGGTCTTATGTGGCTTGCATCATGCCTTACTAAGGAGCCTCTCTGCGCTGCATATGTTAAGTACAGCTACGGCGGAGACAGTGCCTACAACAATCCGCTGTTCATGAAGACAAATTATATTTTGGCAGCATGTTGGGGCGCTATGTATGTGTTAACGGCCATTTGGAGCTGGTTTGCAGTTCAAAATGGTGTGGGCGATATTTTGGTTATTGTGAATAACCTGGTTCCTATTGGAATGGGCCTGTTTACGGCGTGGTTCCAAAAGTGGTATCCAGCTAAGATGGCAAGCGGAAAGTAAGCAGCTCAATCCACTACAAAACACCTACACATCAAAAGAGAGCCAGTACTGAACTGCCTCCTATTTCTTGGACATAAGAAATGGGAGGCAGTTCATATGCAGGTGATTATAATTCTGCAGCGTGTTAGCGTCGGCTTTTAAGCCTGGCGCACAAAATAGCGCAGCTTTGGTAGGTTCTGCCGAAGAATCGACATGTTTCTAATCTAGATAGCCAGGCAGCTAGGCGGTCACACTACCTGATATACATTTCTATGCATAAACTTAACCTAATATGCTAGAAAATGAATAGCATCATATAAAATATTTAACTATAGGTAAATTCCGCACCTAAGGAACACACCTAAGTCGGATATTCTGCTCAAATGTGGGCATATTACACACCTAATGACGATAATCTGCACGTTTGAAGTATTTTCAGCGTCATGTATACGTCTTTTTAACAGATTATCTGACTTAGGTGTGTTTTGAACTGCCTCCTATTTCTCGTGTCCAAGAAATGGGAGGCAGTTCAGATGTGGAGGCTCTCTTTTTTGGGCTTCTCGTCGTTTTGTTTTACTATAGCCACATAAGGAGATGATGCGACATGAATAAAGCGGCTCAAGTAATCAAGAACCTTTCACAAGGCTTTCTTATCTCGGGTATTTTAAGTGCGCTCATGGGTGCATACTACCTGTTCGCTAAGGCTGGACTTCCTCTGCAAGATCCTCCGCTGGCGCTCAAAATTCAATACGAGATTGACTTTGGCGTTGGCGAGAAAATGTTTATGTTAGGTTTAACCTGCCTGTTTATCGGCTGCGTTGGTTATACCGTTGCATGGATTTGCTCCAAGACAGAGAAAGTTCAAGAGCCAGATAATCACCAAGCTGGTAGACCTTCTCGCCCTAATGAGGCAAACTGAAGCGCGACGACTCAATTCATGTTCGCAAACAGCAGATGTGGCGCGGATACAAAAATTTGAACTATTTTCAAAACAGTACTGTCCATGTGAACGGTACTATTTATCAGCCAAATTCACTTTTTATGTGAATACTAATTTCTCATATGTTTTGGCTATTAATTTGTAAGAAAATATAGATGTAATATGCACATCTTTTTGAGGGGCCATCATGAAAAAAGGTTTTCTTAAGAGAATCTCAGTCTTTCTTACCATGGTTGTGGCATGCCTGTTTATGTCTATTAACACAGCTCAGGCACTTGATCGCCAGAAAGACGATAGTGATCTTACCCAGATCAACATTTACCAGTTCACGCTGACCAGAGACAACATGACTGTTCTCTCGCAGGGAACTGGCGTTAAGCGTGTAGAGATTCCTGCTTCTGATACAGGCAGACTGCCCTCAACCGCTTTTGTTGTTCAGCCAACTAAAGACGGTTCCAACCAGCAGTATAACCAGCCTCTTTCGCTGAAGTTTTCTAACGCTGGAGACTGACGTTGCATTTTTGACCGTTGATGAGAACTGGGGAACTAAGTCCTTCCAGATTATGGACTACATTGATGTGAATCACCCCAGCTATACTGCTGATATGTTCAGGTCTTATGCAATCAACGCAAACGTAACAGTAGAGCTTAGGTACACCGATGGCACCCCTTGTGACCTCAAGCTTGTTATGCAGCCAAGCGATATTGACGTTGTCGGTGATACTGGCGCAAACGAGACCTTCTCGCTTATTAACGCCAATAGCACCATCGATAGTGGAACCTCTGGTCCTGACCAGGAGAAGAACCTTGCAGGTTTTGCTGTTAAGTCCAAGTCAAGCAGTATGACGTTTGAGTCCACCAGCGCGGCTACCAGCGGCAGCCTTTTTGGCGTATACACCGAGGCAATTACTCCAGCTCCAGTAAAGGCCGTTGATCCAGAGCAGGCTCCTGCTAAGGCCGGAGAAACCATTACCTATACCGGCACCTTTACGCTGCCAAAGCAGGGCATTGATACCATCGGCAAGATTAAGTCGATGAGCATGGTTGACACCTTTGACGAGCGCCTTGATTTCCAGAGCCTTACCGTAAGCTTTGACGGCCAGACCCTCACTGAGGGCACCGATTACACCGTTGCTGTTGACGGCCAGAAGGTTACGGTCAACATCAAGGATCACCTGCTCACTAAGGCAAATGGCGGCAAGAAGTTTGTTATTACCTACAAGACTGTTACCAACAGCAAGGTAGAGACAGACGGCTCCAACATTGATAACGAGCTCACACAGGTTGTCGACGGAAACGTTGCTCACTCCAATAAGGTAACCACTGAGCTTCTGTACGAGAAGACCCACGAGTTTGTAAGTGGCACTCCTAACAGGGAGCTTCCTCAGGAGGTCCTGGACCTGCTTCCTGGTAAGCAGACCAGAATTCCTAACGGAACCACCGTTACCCCTGATCAGCCTCTTGGCGGTGTTACTCGCGTAGAAACCCCAGATGGAACTTGGGTATTCATCGGTTACGATCACGATTCTGAGGTCATCGACCATAAGAACGCTCACTTCATTGGCGTTTGGGTAGTTCTGCCTCAGCCAAAGAAGGACGTCCTGGATGGTCAGGGTAACTCCATCGACGGCAACAAGGTAACTGCTGGTCAGGTGCTCACTTACTCCGTAACTTATACCAACACCACCAACACTGCTCGCGATGTCACCATCACCGATGTCATCCCAGAGCACACAACTTACGTTGATGGCTCTGCTGATAATGGCGGTACCTACGACCCAGCTACGCGTACTGTAACCTGGACACAAAACGTTGCTTCGGGCGACACACTCACCGTAACCTTCCAGGTCAAGGTCAACAAGGGCGAGAAGGACGTTACGGTTGTAAACACTGCCCACGTCAGCGATGGTCTTATCGACACAGACACCAATACCACCACCAACCC
>JAHACE010000203.1 GCA_018376005.1 Atopobium sp.
AATACTGGAAGTTGCCTCGTCCAAGATAAGCACGGGAGGATCAGCAATAGCAGCACGCGCAATTGCCAGAAGCTGCCTCTGACCTTGTGAAAGGTTAGCGCCGTCCGAGGTAAGTACGGTGTTGTAGCCACGTGGCATTCTACGGATAAACTTGTCCGCGTTTGCAATCTTTGCTGCAGCAATAACCTCGTCATCAGTGGCGTCTAACTTACCAAAGCGAATATTGTCTGCAATGGTACCTGTGAACAGATGCGTATCTTGCAAAACAATACCAAGCGAGGACCTTAATGCAGATTTCTTAATGTCATTGATAGGGATGCCGTCGTAGGTGATGGTTCCACTACGAACATCGTAGAAGCGGTTAATGAGGTTGGTAATAGTTGTTTTACCAGCACCAGTTGAGCCGACAAACGCAATCTTCTGGCCAGGCTTTGCAAACAGCGTGAGGTTTGCAAGAACCGTCTGATCATCGTCGTATCCAAAGGTCACGTCATCAAAGCGAACGTCTCCAGCAAGAGGGGTTTTCTCGCCAGACGGTGTGACCCAAGCCCAGGACTCTTCTCCTGACTCATAACCACTAACGCGGACCAGGTCGACCTTGCCCTCATCAACCTCAGGAGTCATTTCCATAACCGCAAAGATGCGCTCGGCACCGGCAAGAGCGGTAAGCAGGAAGTTGGAGAGCTGTGTGAACTGGTTGAACGGCATGGCTGCCTGGCGAACAAAGACCAGGTAGGATGCAAGACTTGCAACATCCGCGTGTCCGTTAACCGCAAGCAGTGCGCCAACCACGGTAACCACAGCGTAATTGATATACGTCAACGAGACCGTGATAGGAACCATAGTTGCCGCATAACCCTGAGCACTTGTTCCAGAGTGCCGTAACTCGTCATTAACCTTTTGAAAATCAGTAAAGTTGGCATCCTCGTGGTTAAAAACTTTAACCACTTTAAGGCCAGAGATAGTTTCTTCTGCAAAACCGTTGAGAACACCAAGGCTCTTTTGCTGCACCGAATAATGTTTAGCAGAGCGCTTACTTGCATAGCGTGCATAAATCACAATCAAAACATCAAAGAGAACAGTGATGAGCGTCAGCTGCCAGTTAAGGACAATGAGCAGCACAAGCGTACCAACCATTTGAATAAACGCCAGAACAAGGTTGGCAAAGCTGTTATTGAGCGCTTCCGAGATGGTATCCACGTCATTTGTAAAGAAACTCATGATATCGCCGCGGGTACGCTGGTCAAAGAATCTTAGGGGCAGCGATTCAATGTGCTCAAAAAGGTCTCGCCTGATGTCAAAAACAATCCTCTGAGCAGCACGAACCATAATTTGCGTGTAACCAACACTGGTAAGAGCGCCAATTGCATACACAACCGCTGTAAATACAATGAGGTTGGTAAATGCGTTTACGTCTCCCCTGCCCACTGCTGCAACAACAGGCTTAATCATGTAGGTACCAAGGAGCGCTGCTAAACCGCTGATAGAAACAAGAAGCGCCACCAACATAAGACGCTTTTTCGCATGACCTAAGTACGAGACAAACACTCTAATGGTATGTCCAATGTTTTGAGGACGTGCTCCTCCTGCGCGATTAGCCATGTGACACCTCCTTACCAGCAGCGTCAATGTCTGACTGACTACCGCCAGTCTGCGACTCATAAAGCTCTCTATAGATAGGGCTCTTGGCGAGAAGTTCTGTGTGGGTGCCAGTCATATGAACCCTACCGTTATCAAGAACGACAATCTGATCTGAGTCCATAACTGAGTTCACACGCTGGGCAATGATGATTTTTGTCATGTCA
>JAHACE010000204.1 GCA_018376005.1 Atopobium sp.
AGGGACTCTGCAAACACGCAGAGTCCCGACATAACAAAGTCCTTTTTATACGCGCCAAAATGGTCCAAGATTACCTTTAACTCAGCGCGAGCAGATGGAACTTTTTCTTTTACAGAAGCGTCATTCATTACTAAAACACCACGTACCTTACTGTCTTGCGTTGCTTGGTTTGCTTATGCCTCTTTTGGAAGCGTTTGAAGCGAAACCTCCTTGAGCTGCTCATTAGAAACAGGCGAAGGAGCGCTGGACATCAGATCAGAGCCAGAAGTAGTCTTTGGGAACGCCATAACATCACGGATGGAATCGGCGCCTGCAAGCAACATGCATACGCGGTCAAGACCAAGCGCAAAGCCACCCATTGGAGGCGCACCAAATGTCAGGGCCTCCATTAAGAAGCCAAACTGAGCCTTTGCGCGCTCTTCAGTAAAGCCGAGTTTCTCCAGAATCTTAAGCTGCAGCTCAGCGTTGTGAATACGCATTCCGCCACCGCCAGCCTCAAAGCCGTCCATGACAAAGTCGTACGTATACGAGCCCATAGCCAGAGGGTCAGTGTCCAGAAGGTCAAGCTCATCCTCACGAGGAAGCGTAAAGGGCTGATGCTCAGAGGCATAGGACTGAGTTTCCTCATCCCAGTGGAACAGTGGGAAATTAACAACCCAAAGGAAATCATGACCTTCTCGCGGTACATCCAAAACCTTTGCCATATGCAGACGCATACCACCAAGAATCTCATCTGTCTCCAGGCGGCCGCCTACAGCAAAGAGAATCAAGTCCCCCGCCTCAGCAGACATCTCTGCGCGAAGTGCCTCAAGCTCTTCTGGCGAGAAGAACTTGGTAATAGGACCTCCCACGGAACCGTCCTCTTTGAAGGCGACCCATGCAAGTCCCTTGGCACCAAAGCCGGCAGCTACCTCGGCAAGTTTATCTACCTGAGAGCGTGGCCAGGTGCCTGCACCCTTAACGTTGATTGCCTTAACGTACTGGCCTTCTGTTGTAGCAGCAGAGCTAAAGAGTTTAAAGCTGGACTGCTTGAAGACCTCAGAGACATCGTGGAGCTCCATACCAATGCGGGTATCTGGCTTATCGGAGCCATAGGTATCCATTGCGTCCCAGTACTGAATCTTGCGCAGTGGAGCTGGGAACTCAATGCCCATCTTTGCAAATGCATCACCCAGAATATCCTCAAGCTCGGCCATGACATCTTCCTCACGGACAAATGCCATCTCCATATCAACCTGTGTAAACTCGGGCTGACGATCTGCACGAAGGTCCTCATCGCGGAAGCACTTGGTAATCTGGTAGTAGCGCTCAACGCCGCCAATCATCAGCAGCTGCTTCAGAAGCTGTGGAGACTGTGGCAGTGCATAGAAGTTTCCGCCCTGCATTCTGGATGGAACCAGGAAGTCACGAGCGCCCTCAGGAGTAGATTTGAACAGCGCCGGAGTCTCTACCTCGGTAAAATCACGCTTATGGAATGCCTCACGAAGCGCAAATGCAAAATCAGAACGCATACGAAGATTCTGTGCCATCTGAGGACGACGCAGGTCAACATAGCGGTACCTCAAGCGAAGGTCCTCGTTAACGTCAATGTGGTTCTCAATTTGGAATGGTGGAACAGCGCTCGTATTAAGAACCTCAATCTTTGAAGCAAGTACCTCTACCTCACCGGTAGCAAGAGCCTCATTGGTCTGACCTTCAGAACGATGCTGAACGGTACCAGAAATCAAAACAGGCCACTCAGGACGAATAGTCTCTGCAGTTGC
>JAHACE010000205.1 GCA_018376005.1 Atopobium sp.
CTTCTACTCGTCATCAACCTTGAGAACAGCCAAGAATGCCTCTTGAGGCACTTCGACCGAGCCTATCTGCTTCATGCGCTTCTTACCCTCTTTTTGCTTCTCGAGCAGCTTGCGCTTTCTGGAAATGTCGCCGCCGTAGCACTTAGCTAAGACGTCTTTTCTACGTGCGCGAACGGTAGAGCGAGAGATGATTTTATTGCCAATTGCACCCTGAATAGGAACCTCAAAGAGCTGCTGTGGAATAATGCCTTTAAGCCTGTCGCAAAGGCCGCGAGCAAGATCGTATGCTTTGTCCTTGTGAACAATAAACGAGAGCGCATCAACAACGTCTCCAGCAAGCAAGATATCAAGCTTAACCAGGTCAGAAGTTCGATATGAATCAAACTCATAGTCAAGTGAGGCATAGCCTTTAGTTCTACTCTTAAGCTGATCAAAAAAGTCCAAGATAAGCTCAGCCAGAGGAATACTAAAGATCATCTCAACGGACTTATCAGACAGATACACCATGTCCTCAGATACGCCACGATGATCAACAACAAGCTGCATAACCGTACCAACAAACTCGGGAGGCACAATAATTTTTGCCTTGAGGTATGGCTCATCAATGCGGTCAATCTTGGTGACCTCTGGAAGATCTTGAGGACTGGTAATCTCAATCATAGTTCCATCGGTCTTATAGACGTGATAGTCAACAGATGGACTGGTAGCAATCAAGTCAAGGTCAAACTCACGCTCAAGACGTTCTTTAACAACTTCCATGTGGAGAAGGCCCAAAAATCCTACTCTGAAGCCAAATCCCAAAGCCACAGAAGTCTCTGGTGACCACGTGAGTGAAGGATCGTTAACGTGCAGCTTATCAAGTGCATCGCGGAGGTTCTCGTACTGCTTGTTATCTACGGGGAAAAGACCGGTAAATACCATCGGTTTTGCCTCGCGGTAACCCGGCAGTGGCTCTGCGCATGGATTTTGCTTATAGGTAAGCGTGTCTCCAACACGAACAGCTTCAGGATCCTTGAGACCAGTTACCACATAGCCAACCTCACCAACAGAAAGCTGGTCAACAGCCATCTCAAGAGGCCTCTTGGCGCCAACTTCCTCAACAAGAAAAGGCGTAGAGCTCTGCATCATAAGGAGCTGATCGCCAGCTTTGATTGAGCCATCAAAAACACGTACTGTAGCTACAACGCCTCTGAACTGGTCAAAGTACGAGTCAAGAATCAGTGCCTTTAGAGGTGTCGTGGGGTCTCCTTTTGGCGGAGAAACCAAGTACACCAAAGACTCAAGAAGCTCATGGATACCCTCACCAGTCTTGCCGGAGACGCATACGGCATCATCAGCTGGGATTGCAAGAACATCCTCAATTTCTGCGCGAACCTCTTCAGGACGAGCAGACGGAAGATCAATCTTGTTGATTGCAGGAACAATATCCAGGTTGGCATTCATGGCAAGCATGGCGTTTGAGACTGTTTGAGCCTCCACGCCTTGCGTTGCATCAACAACCAGAACCGCTCCTTCGCAGGCAGCCAAAGACCTTGAGACCTCATAGGTAAAGTCAACGTGGCCCGGAGTGTCAATCAGGTTGAACTGATAGCGCTCTCCATCATCTGCGTCATACATAACGCGGACGGCATTTGATTTGATGGTAATTCCACGCTCACGTTCAATGTCCATAGTGTCCAAGAGCTGTGACTCCATATCACGTTCTTCAACGGTATGAGTAAGCTCCAAAATACGGTCAGAGGCCTCACATAGTAAACACCGAAAGGAACCGCACGTGGCTAACATCAAGTCTCAGAAGAAGCGTATTCTCACCGCTGAGAAGGCACGCCAGCGCAACAAGGCTGTCCGTTCCGAGCTTAAGACTGCTATTAAGGCAGTTCGCACTGCTGTTGAGGCAGGCCAGCTTGAGGACGCACAGGTTGCAGCTAACAAGGCATCCCGTCTTCTTGACAAGGCTGCTTCTAAGGGCATCGTACACAAGAATTTGAGACGTCGCACAGAGCAAAGATAAGCTTGGTCATTGTGGTTGTTTTATCTTCTCCACTTTTAAGACCACGCTCTGCATCTGCACAGAGACTCAAAATATGCTCAAGCTCGCCATCTGCAAATTGGCGTGCCCACCGTGCATAATTTCTTACTTGCCAGTCCTGCTTACCTAAAACTGAGGCAATTTCCCGTTCTGTACCGCGCTTAACCATAGACCTAGCACAAATGAGTTCTCTTACACGTCCAGTTATAAGCGACAGATTGCCAATAGCTCCCGACTCATCCATCTGACTGTAAAGCTCCAAAGACTTTTGAGCATTTCTCGATGACAAACTGTCGAGAAAATCCCACGGCTTGACCTCAACCACTCGTGCAACATGAGTTTCTACAAACTGAACGTCAATTGCACCAGGACGACCCAGCAGAGCTGCTAAAGATTTAACTTGAGAATCAAGCATGGTGGTATTATCACCAACACGACTTATAAGCTCATTGGCCACATTAATTGGGATTTGTAGTCCGTACTTTCTTCCAAGATCCCCAATGTATTTAGGCAAATCTTTTCTAGAAATTGCACCACAATTAATAACTGCAAGCTTACCTAACGCATCTACTGCTTTATAAAGCCTTGTAGTTTTTGCTAGCGTCTGTGCAGAAAGCATCAGTGTAGTAGTTGGATTAGGATTTTTTAGATACTCAACAAGAGCTTCTGATACAGACTTAGGCAATTTACCAGCATCGTCAATAACAACAATTCTCCTAAAATCACCCATAGGAAGTGTTTGAGCAGAAGATAAAACAGATTCTGGAGTCAGCTCAGCGCTTACAGAAATCTCATCAAGGTTAAAGGTAATAAAACTCTGGTTAAGACGGCTTTTAAGCTTATCAATAGCCCTTGCACGCTTCATCTCATCAGGGCCAACAGCCAAATATGCAGCTAGTAACTTAGCCTGCTCCGCCATCTTTTTCCTCCTCTAATTCTGTATCTACTTTAGCATGTTGCACGCTCACCCTAGGTCCATGTTCTCCAGGAAATACCGTGACGTCTCCATAATCTTTTGTGCAATAAAATCTTGCACCGACACCCTCTAAGATATCCACCGCTTCCTGTTTAGGATGTCCATAACGATTATTCTTTCCAGCACTTGCAACTGCTACCTCGGGTTTTAGCGCGCGAGCAGTTTCTGGATAGAGTGACTTTGCCGCTCCATGATGTCCAACTTTTAAGAAATCAATATCTCCAACATCACCCGTTGTCACCGTCTCTTTTGTTTGATCTCTTTCAGCATCTCCCGTTAAAAGCGTAGTTAAAGTATTTTGCCCATCGTTATACGTCACATAGAGCTCAACCGACGCATTATTAGCTTCTTTAGCTTTATATCCCCTATGTGGCCACACTACCCGGACATGAAAGCGACCAACATCAAATTCATCCAACTAATACCCGGCCTGCCTTTACCGAACCAACCATATACCTCACGCCACCAGCATGGTCCTCATCAAGATGTGTGAGCAAAATTGCATCAAGATATGAAATATGTTGGCGCTCCAGAGCATCGTTAACCACATCTCCCACGCTTGTATCTACAAGCAGGGAGTGTGCGCCATCGCTTAGCAATATGGCATCTCCCTGACCAATATCCATCACACAAATCCTTGTTGGCGAGAAAAACTTCCAGTAGATACTTAAACCCAAAATAAGCATAACTACCATTGAACATATGCCAACTAAAACCGCTCTTTTTCCCTTAGGCCAAAACACGTAAAGAGCCACCATTGCTGCAAACACAAGCAATGAAACTATCCAACTCATGTCAATTAACGACACGCTTGCAAAAGATCTTTCAGATAAAAAAGAAGCGAGGGTCTCTGTAAACTGACCAAGAGAATCCACTAGAAAAAGAGCAATTTCTTGAACTGGCTTGAAGCCACTAAAAACTATTGCCCCAATTCCAAATAGGCTCAGAAGAGAAAACAAGCTTGTAATTAAGGCGCTTGAGAGAGGCGCAAGTAACGAAAAGTGGCCAAAATACACACATGAAATT
>JAHACE010000206.1 GCA_018376005.1 Atopobium sp.
TGGAACCCCTTTGGAGCAGGTTAATACCTCTAACCTGCGTGATCTTGAGAGCTACATGACGCAGGATACGCATCTGTATCACGATTCCATTAAGAATAACCTGCGCATTGCAAAGCTTGATGCAACGGATGAAGAGATTGTTGAGGCGTGCAAGAAGGCTTCAATTCACGAGTACATTTCCACGCTGCCCCAGGGCTACGACACGCCTGTTGCAGAGCTTGGCGACTCACTTTCTGGCGGAGAGCGCCAGCGCATTGGCCTTGCTCGCGCATTCTTGCATGACGCGCCACTCATGCTGCTCGACGAGCCAACCAGTAACCTAGACAGCCTAAACGAGGCTATTATCTTGCGCTCACTTGATAAAGAAACTGAGCGTAAATCCGTGGTTCTTGTCTCTCATAGGGCTTCTACCATGGGAATTGCAGATGTTGTTTACACCGTTGATGGGGGACGAGTGAGCTGATGACACCTGAAGAAATTGCGCAGAAACGTCAAAAAGAAAAAGATCTTATTTCGCTCATGATTCGTTTTTATTGCGAGAAGTACCATCGCACCAAAGCCCACGGACCTCTGTGCGACGAGTGCGCTGAGCTTGAGAAGTATGCGCATACGCGTGTGGACCGCTGTCCTCACATTGAGACAAAGACGTTTTGCTCAAAATGCAAATCGCATTGCTATAGCAAAGAGATGCGCGCTCGCGTTAAAGAGGTCATGAAATCCACAGGACCTCGACTGCTCCTACACCATCCAATTCTTGTAATCAAGCACGCGCTTCAGTAACGCAGTCCTAGTTGGCCTTGTACACCTTTGACATCTGCGATTTTCTCGCCATTTCACGGTCTTCTCGCCAAAAGTGAGAAGACCGCATTTTTTTGAATCTTTTTCATTTGAAACATAACTGTTAACTCTGAGAATTACGTATTTTTGTCGCGGCGCGTTAGGTTTACAGTGACCTCTCGCTTTACAGAAGGAGGTACTGCGTTGATTAAATCTAAGAAAGCGTCATTTATTTTTAAGCTATGTATTGCTGTGATTGGCACCTTTGTACTGTGTGATTCTGCGGGCGTCTTCCGAATGAACTTCCGCGTTTCTTTCTTGTATTACTTCACCAACATCTCTAACCTGCTGCTTGTTGCTTATTTCTGGGGTGCACTATTCCAGGCTTACAAGCATCCCGAGACCGCTCAGAAGCCATGGATGCCAACGGTCAAACACACGCTTATGCTGGGCATTACCGTAACTGGCCTGGTAGCTTACTTCCTACTTGACCATGGCGAGGTCTTTGTCAACGGCGTCTTTAAGTTCAACAATTTTATTCTGCATGATGTGATTCCTATCTGCGCCGTTTTGGACTGGCTGCTCTTTGACGAGAAGCCAACTATGGGCTTCAAAGAGCCTCTGATCTGGCCTTTGTATCCGCTCACGTATTTTGCGTACATTATTGTTTTAGTCCTGGGCTTTGGTGTGCAGATTAAAGAGAAGTCTCGCTGGCCTTATGGATTTATGGACTTTGACAAGCTAGGAGTCCCAACAGTTGCTTTGACCATCGTGATCCTGATTGTTGTCTTTGTTGCCCTGGGCTACCTCTACGTCGTCATTGACAAAAAACTTGGTGAGAAGATCAAGAAGGCTGAGAACTAAACGGACTGCATAGTCAAAGCGAGGTTAAAACCTTAAGCGATTGCACAGCGCTCGGCACTTGTGAACTGCCTCCCATTTCTT
>JAHACE010000207.1 GCA_018376005.1 Atopobium sp.
TTCCGCACAGCACGTTGCAAACAAAGTTCTCTCGTCCTACCAGTGGAGACTTGCAACCAAGAAGTTCGACCCAACCAAAAACGTCTCTGACGAGGACCTTGAGGTGATCCTTGAGGCTGGTCGTCTGGCACCAAGCTCCTACGGTTTGGAGCCTTGGCGCTTCCTGGTTGTTAATCTGCGAGAGGGTCAGGCCTCTGAGCAGTCTCTTCGCCTTAAAGAGAAACTTTACGAGCCATGCTATGGTGCTCGCGCGTCCCTTAACGGTGCTCATTACCTGGTTATTCTGCTTGCTCGCAAGAACGTCAACGCAGAGTCTGCTTACGTCAAGCACATGATGCACGACATCAAGCAGCTGCCTGCAGACTTTGAGCCAACCTACGCTGCAGCCTTCAAGAACTTCCAGGAGAACATGTTTGACCTGGTAGGCAACGAGCGCGCAACCTTTGATTGGGCTTGCAAGCAGACCTACATTGCGCTTTCAAACATGCTTACTATGGCCGCTATGATTGGCGTTGATAGCTGCCCAATCGAGGGCTTTAACCGCGAGGCTGTCGATGAGATTTTGGAAGAAGAGGGTCTTCTCGACGGCGGCCAGTACAACGACTTTGGTGTTTCCTGCATGCTTAGCCTGGGCTATCGCGATATGGATCCTGTCCAGAAGCGTCGCCAGCCAGCTGAGGATGTTATCGTCAGGTTGTAAAGAGCTATTAGAGTCATTAACTTTTAAGCTGCCTCTTATTTCCCGACACCGAGGAAATGGGAGGCAGTTTGTTTAGCAGGCAATTCTTTGTTGAGTGGGAAAGTCTTTGCTATTTAGGAAGCTTATTGCTCGTGCGAAACACGGTTGCACATAGTTCGGTCGCATGCCATTTTGGCACCAACTGGCCTTTTCTGGTGCGAAATGACTTTCTCTGATCAAAAAATGGCCCATTTCTGTGCGAAGTGGTAAAAAATGCGTTTAGTTGGAAAATACAGGATTGGCTAATTTCTATGCAAGCGATTTACCAGCGCTTTTAATTAGACGAATTTTTCATGTGCATTCACATTATTTCTGAACTGCTTAAACGTAAATGCCAAAATGACAAAACTAAAAAATTTTCCCCAACTAATGCCACCGCGTAACCACGGCGCATATGGCGCGCTCGCACGAGCAACTCAACTAGCAGAAAGCGGCTAATTACCTGCGGATAAACCTAAAGCCGCGGCCAGAGTGGATGTACGGCAAGAATACTTGGTCTTCTTCGCAGATGTTTCCTGCGACGTTATCGCGAGCATCAAGATCCAAGAGACCTCGAGCAATCGATAGTTCCCCTGCATAGCGACCATATGCTTTACTGCTCACCAAAATGGCGCCAGTAGCAACAGTCTCCCAGGTAGAAGGCTTCGCGTCGTACACCGGAGCATCTTTCCAGAGTCTGGACTCCTGTGAACGGATAATGTACGAGCTGGAATCAGGTCGGTCAGTCTGCAAGCGATCATACAGATACTCGAAATCAGGCTTTAACTCGGCTTTTAGCTCGATGCAGTTTCGCTCAAGCTGGCCGATACGCTTCCACGTAGCCTCAGTAACATCTGGGTCGCCAATAAGCACCACGTCAGAGTCTGCGTCGTAAAGAGCAAGCATTGCCTGAACAAGCGTATCACCCGAAAGTCCACGGTGTTCCTCGACAGTTGGCAGTCCCTCGTAGAGAGGACCGCGGAAAACCTCGCCAGGAACAAACGAGAAAATCTGGAATCCAAGCGCCGAAAGGTGTGCATTAATCTGTGCTACGCGCTCAAGCGAAAGGCCCGTATAGCTCTTGGGATAGTAATTGTGGCAGGCGGCAAAGCGAGTGAAGTCGGCGCCAGCTGCTCGCCACGCGGAAATGTCATCTTTGGTGATGGTCGAGGCATTAAAGACCACGTGGAACTTGCGAGAAAGCTCAACTGTCTCTGCCGCATCAAACCCAAAGTCAAGACGCACATACGTAATGCCCAGCTCCGCAAGCTCGTCAAACTTCTGAACGCTAAGTTTAGAAAGAGTAGCAGGAGAAACATCAGCAATGAGGTTGATCTCAGCCTTTTTGCACAGCTCTAAAAGTCGGCGAGCCTCAGTGTGATAATCAATCCCCTCTTCCTCGGGAATCTGTAGCGAAGTGAATGCATAGTGGCATCCGGCTGCCTGTGCTTTTGCCACAACCTCAGCATTAGCCTCATATCCGCTGGCAAAATACAGTGAAATTCCGGTGCGCATAAATCCTCCCAGCAATTGCAAAACGCTTTCTAAAAGACGGGGTTTCTCGCCAGTTGGTCAGCCAATCAAGACGCCGGGCGAGAAGAAAAATCCCTCTTCCTAGGATACCTAAGAAGAGGGATAAACGTTTCTAAAACGTGTGGTTTTTACTCGCCGAAGACGTCGTTAATACGATCCTCGTCAACGCCGAAGAACCAAGTAAGTGCGAAACCTGCAGCGTAAGCAAGAAGCATTGCAAGCAGGTAGAAGACCTGGTTACCAGGCTGGACAATCAGCAGACCAAAGAGGCCGGAGACGCCCTGGGAAACGCTCGGTCAGGTACTTCTTGACGCGCTTGTTCTTGGTCTTGAAGAGGATTGCAAGACCAGCACCAACCTGGCCGCCGCCTGCCATCATCAGCAGAGGAAGCAGGTAGTTGATGCCCTGAGTTGGGCCCTCTGGATTGTTAAGCATAACGTGGATTGGGGTAAGTGCCTGGTGAAGACCAACGGAAACCAGTGGCAGGAAGGTAGAACCAAGCAGGTAAGCACCAAAGACGCCAAGCTTGTCATAGAAGAACTGAAGGACAAAGAAGATTGCCTGAGTGAGCCATGCACCTGCAGGCTGAAGAATCAGGACAGAACCAATAACACCGATGATAACGGTGCAAAGTGGAGTCAGGAAGGTGTCAAGAACGCTTGGCATAACCTTGTGCAGGTTTTTCTCCAGGAATGCGAAGAAGATTGCGCAGATGATTGCACCAATCATGCCGCCTGCTGCTGCGTTGAACAGGTCAGAAGAAGCGACGATAAATGCGCCCTCCTTGAAAGCAACAGTTGGGAGGCTGAATGGAAGGTGAACCAGGCGAGTTGCAACGCCGTCAACAGTCTTAGAAGCAAGAAGAGGCATACCAGCGTTAGCAATGGAGAGTGCACCAGCCATAGCACCAAGAACGCGAGAACCACCAAACTCCTTGGCAGCGTTCTCGCCAGCGAGAATTGGCAGGTAAGCAAAAAGTGCCCAGCCCATGGTCCAGATAGCTGCGAACCACCACTCGTTAGCAAAAGCCTTACCAGTGGAGAAGTTGATAACGTTGATGATACCGTTGATCAGACCTGCAGAAATGATGCCAGGAAGCAGTGGAACAAAGATGTTTGCAATCTTCTTGAGGAAGCGCTGAACAGGCTTGTTCTCGTACTTAGCCTTCTGAGCTGCCTTGTTGTCCTTAGCTGCGGAAACAACGTCGTCCTCAGATGCATCGCCAGCAGCTACGCCGGTGAGCTTGGAGAACTCAACAATAACCTTGTTGACAACGCCAGGACCAAGAACAACCTCAAGGTACTCTGCATCCTCGACCAGGCCCATGACACCGTCGATAGCCTTGATGGCCTCGGAGTCAACCTTTGAAGGATCTGCGGTCTTAATGCGGAGCCTGGTCATGCAGACCATGTTGCTCTGAACATTTTCTTT
>JAHACE010000208.1 GCA_018376005.1 Atopobium sp.
TTTTGCGGACGGTCCGCATGCATAACATCAACCTTGAGACCTGCGGCTTTGAGATTTTTGTAAATGCTGTCAACGCGCGACTTTGTCCTACAGAACACCAACACACGCTCTGGCGCAGGATCAAACGAGTCGATAAGCGCCTTTAAGAGCTGCGGTTTTTGTCCCTGAGTGACCGAGCATAAATGTTGCTCGATTGTTGCTGCAGTCTGTCCGGTTCTTGCAATCTCAATGCGCTCTGGATCTTTAAGCAGCGCGTCTATAGTCGATGTGATTGATGCGGGGAGCGTTGCCGAGAAAAGCAGCGTTTGGTGCGCCTTGGGTAGCTGCTCCATAATGCGGCGAACGCTTGGCCAAAACCCCATGTCAAGCATACGATCCGCCTCGTCGAGCACCAGTACCTGGATGTTCTCTAGGCTTGTATGCTTCTTGTCGAGAAGATCTATCAGGCGGCCAGGTGTTGCCACCAGTACATCGCAACCTTTTTGCAGTGCGGTTATCTGGTGCTTGTAGCGAGCGCCACCGGTAACAATGACGGCTGCGCGGGGATAGGCGCCGCGTTTGGCGCTGCCGCGCTTGGCGTTACGCTTGGCGTCGCGCCCGGCGGCTGCGTTGGGCTCCTTGGCTTCGGGTTTCTCGGCTCTACCGGGTTTCTCGACAGCAATGCGCTGCAGCGTAGGCAACATAAACGCTGCAGTTTTACCTGTTCCGGTTTGCGCAGACGCAACAACGTCCTTTCCCGCGAGGACGGCGGGAATTGCCGCGGCTTGCACGGGAGTAGGCGCGTTGAACCCAAGTGTTGCTACGCCTGCCAGAATTTGCTCGTTTAGCCCGAGCTCGGCAAAAGTTATTTCCATATAAACAAGTATACTTATGTGCAACGATTAGCCAAAGGAAGTTGCCATGCCTATTAATATTCCAGATGGTTTACCAGCTAAGAAGACGCTGCAAGAAGAGCGCATTTTTGCGCTTGAGGAAGAAGTTGCAGAACACCAGGAGATTCGTCCACTGCGCCTGGCAATTTTGAATTTAATGCCTAAGAAAATTCAGACTGAGACACAGATTCTCCGTTTGATTTCAAAGTCTCCTATACAGGTTACGTGTGACTTTATGCGTATTTCTTCGCATGAATCTAAAAACACCGCTGCAGATCATCTAGTTACGTTTTATTCAACTTTTGATGACTTCAAAGATAAAAATTACGACGGTTTGATTGTTACCGGTGCTCCTATTGAGGACCTTAAATACGAGGACGTTGATTACTGGGATGAGTTTTGTCGCATTGTTGACTGGTCTCAGGAACACGTCTTTTCTACCATGTACCTGTGCTGGGGCGCACTGGCTGGCCTCTATTACCTGCACGATATTCCCAAGAAGATGCTGGGCGCTAAGCTTTTTGGTATTTTCCCGCAGCGTTTATGCGATGAGTATTGCTTCCTCACCAATGGATTTGACGAAGTGCATTACATGCCACACTCTCGTCATGCTGCAATTGAGACATCAGCTCTGGTAAACCATCCTGAGCTTGCCGTGCTTTCTGAGGGATTTACCAGCGGACCCGCACTTCTCGCCACCAGAGACTTCCACGAGATCTTTGTAACCGGTCATTTTGAATATGATCGCGATACGCTTGCAGAAGAGTATTGGCGCGACTTCCACAAGGGCCTGCCTATTCGCCTGCCAGAGAACTACTTCCCTGATAACGATCCAGAAAAGCAGCCGCTGTTTACCTGGCGCGCGCACGCCAACTTGCTGTATCGCAACTGGATTAACTGGGTGTATCAGATGACGCCGTATAACACAGACGAGATACCTGCGGCTATTGCAGATCTTCGTCAGCGTGTTTCCGAGGCTGACCCTGACGCAAGGATGACCGGTAGGTTCTAAGCAGGCATTTGCACGGTGACCGAATTGCCAGCGCTTGTAACTGGTTGGACGCCATCAATACAATAAAATAATTTATTGATACACGCGTATGAAGCTACGTGTAGAAACACGTATAGAGAGGATACGTTGATGAAGGTTGTAATTGCTTCAGATAT
>JAHACE010000209.1 GCA_018376005.1 Atopobium sp.
TGTAACAACTGTATCTGATCCATTTGCTTCTGGAGCAGAAGCTGTACACGTGGTAACTGCTGAGCAGCAAAACAACCCTGAGCAGGCACCTCTTGATCGCGCAAAGTTCTTTGCTGATCTTGCACAAGACGCACCTCAGGTTGAGCGCACTGGTACTCCTACCATCTCTTTTAAGGGTGCCTCGCTTGTGTATCCATCACAGCCAAACCGCCCAGCACTGGATAACATCAGCGCTGATATCTACCCAGGCGAGTTTGTCTTTGTAGTTGGACACTCTGGTTCCGGTAAGTCATCTCTCTTGCGCCTTATTACGCGCGAGCAGAAGGCAACTCACGGACAGGTTATTGTTGCTGGTCAGGACCTTACGCGCATGCGTAACTCCAAGGTTCCGTATCTGCGTCGCCAGATTGGTACCGTCTTCCAGGACTTTAAGCTTCTGCCCGATAAGACCGTCTATGAGAACGTTTCTTTTGCACTTGAGTGCATTGGCAAGCCTCGTTCTGTTATTAAGGTGCAGGTTCCTGAGGTTCTGCGTCTGGTAGGTCTTGGACAGAAGATGGACGCTTACCCAGATCAGCTTTCTGGCGGTGAGCAGCAGCGTGTTTCCGTTGCTCGTGCAATGGTTAACCGCCCACCACTGCTTATCTGCGATGAGCCTACGGGTAACTTGGACCCAGCAATTTCTCTGGGCATCATGAAGCTTCTTGACCGCATTAACCGTGCGGGCACTACGGTTGTAATGGCAACACACGATCGCGAGATGGTTGACTCTATGCGCAAGCGCGTTATCGCACTTGAGGCTGGTCATATTGTCCGCGACCAGGAGAAGGGAGGCTATGGCTACTATGGGGCTCTCTAATTTTGGATACTCTCTGCGTGAGGCCGGAAGCCACTTTAGAAGGAACTGGTCTACCGCTCTTGGTGCAATCGTAACCATCTTCTTGTCGCTGTTCATCATCGGCCTGTTTATTCTTGGCTCCGCTCTTATCGAGAACATGGTAGGAAGTGTCGAGAATCGCGTTACTATCCAGGCATTTCTTTCTGATGATGCAGACCAGTCTGCAGTAACTGCATTCCAGCAAGAGGTTCAGAGCTGGGATACGGTTGAGTCCGTAACCTATAAGAGCAAAGATCAGGCTCTTGAGGAGTACCGCACTACCATGAGCTACCGCAATGCTTCCGACGCGGTTTCTGCTCTTGATGGTCAGAATCCTATTCCTGCATCTCTTGTGATTAAGCTCAAGGATCCTAAGGATGTTCAAGACGTTGCCCAGCGCATTGCCTCTTCATCATCTTTTGCAGCAATTGCTGATAATAAGAGCAATCCATCTGGTGATGTTCAATATGGTCGTGAGACTGTTGAGCGCCTGTTTAGCGTAACAGCATACATTCGTATCGGCGCTATCGGCCTTGTTGGACTTCTGGTGTTTGTTGCCTTTGTCTTTATTAACAACACCATTCGCCTTGCTATTAACGCTCGTCGTCGTGAGATTGCAATCATGCGTCTGGTTGGTGCATCTAACGGCTTTATTCGCGGACCATTCCTTATGGAAGGCGTGCTTGAGGCTCTTATCGGCGCTCTTCTCGCCATTGTCGTTTTGGTTGTTGGAGCCCACATGCTTCTCCCGGTTATGGCAGAAAGCATGACCTTCTTGACCTTTGCTATTCCAACAACG
>JAHACE010000210.1 GCA_018376005.1 Atopobium sp.
TGAGCCTGTTCTGCTTCACCATACTGATCCAAAGACTGGTGAAGACGAACTCATTACCCCTAAAGATCCAGGCTTCGATGAAGAGATTAAGCAACTCCACGAAGAAGAACACGAGCACATCGAAGAGCTCATTCACAGAGACCATAAGAGCGAATAAGCTGGGGAAACGGATGCTCGCAAATTGGCTTTCCGTGCGCTCGCGGTTTCGTTTACGTGAGCTGTGGCTGCGGCTGCGGCTGCGGCTGCACGGGTTTCTCGCCAGGTACTCCATAACAACGCACGCGCCTAAAAAGTGCAAAGAATCTGTACTTTAGATACAGATTCTTTGACAAAATCAGGCAAATCCACAGTTTCTTTTGCATTTTTAGGCAAAATTTACAGATTCTTTGCAGAAATCAGGCGCATGAAAGATAGACTACGTGGCCCTAGATTTTGAGCCTGAAAACTGCATTATGTCTGAGCAAATTTACTCAGACATAGCGAGAAAAACCGGCAAAACCACTCAGACTTGGCGTGCTTTTCCAGCAAACGGCTCAGACATGGCGAGAAAATCAGGCTCGCCAGGACCTCAACGGAACACCATGGGCGCAACCAGTTTTTTGCCAAAAGAAAACCCCGCACATCCGGGATGTACGGGGTGTAGCTATCTAGCTGCGAAGAAATCGCTTGGCTGAAGCCTCAAGCTGAGGTTACTCAGCGAGAGCCTTCTTAGCAATCTCTGCAAGATCTGCGAAGCCCTGCTCGTCAGAGTAAGCAATCTCTGCGAGAACCTTGCGGTCAAGCTCAACACCAGCGAGCTTGAGGCCGTGCATGGTCACGGTAAGCATACTGACCAGAATGCTGTGCCTGCTCCTTCATACCACGGAAGGTACGAGAGGAAGTTCCGTAATAACCCTTTGTGCGCTCGACGAGCGTCTGACGCTTCTTGCGACCAGCAACTGCGCGCTTAACTCTTGCCATATCTAATCACTCCTTGTTATTTGATCTGGTGGGTGGCGCGCTTAGTTCTTAGCGCCCATACGCTGAGAAACTACTGCTGCATCGCCAGCGGAAAGAACAGCTTCTTTACGGAAGCCACGGATACGCTTCTGGGACTTCTTGGTAAGAATGTGGCTCTTAAAAGCCTTAGCACGCATAATCTTGCCAGTACCGGTGCGGCGGAAACGCTTAGCCGAACCCTTGTGCGTCTTCATCTTAGGCATACTACTTCTCCTCCTGTGTGGTGCCATCCTCAGCACCCTCGGGCTTCTCGTCAAACGCTCCCTTGATTGGAGCAACGAGCATGTGCATGTTACGGCCTTCAATGAGCGGTTTCTGCTCAATTGTGGCAAAAGGCTTCAAATCTTCAGCAAGGCGATCAAGTACAATACGGCCCTGCTCTGGGTGAGCCATCTCGCGTCCACGGAACATGATGGTGATCTTGACGCGTGCTCCCTTCTTGAGGAAGCGCAGTACGTGACCCTTCTTGGTCTCGTAATCGCCCACATCAATCTTTGGGCGGAACTTCATCTCTTTGACTTCGATCTTGACCTGGTTCTTGCGAGCTGCCTTGGCCTTGCGAGCCTGCTCATACTTGAACTTACTGTAATCAAGAATCTTGCATACAGGAGGCTCGGCATTTGGAGCAATCTCTACGAGATCAAGACCGTGCTCACGAGCTCTCTTCATTGCATCATTGACGCCAAAAAGACCAAGCTGACTACCATCAGCGTCAATAAGACGGCACGTGCGAGCAGTGATTTCCTCATTAATGCGAGGACCATCGTTCTTGGCTATCTTGTACACCTTCCCTCTTGGACAATTGCTTGTCCGCCAATAAAAAACCCAGTGCACAAGCAACTGGGAGACAATACGCACAGGTAGCGTGCGAAGGTTAAATTGTCTGACCAGACAGCTGCTTTTGCGCTGTGTAGGTGGGGACTCACGTTCAATCCCGCTTCAAAAGTACCTTGTAAGGTTACCTCTAACAAGAAGACATTACAAGTACCAAGTTAGATATGACGAGAAATTCACATCTAGCTTAAACTTTTAGCTGGTGCCCGAGGTGGGACTTGAACCCACACGAGTTTCCTCAAAGGTTTTTGAGACCTCCGCGTCTGCCATTCCGCCACTCGGGCTAAAAAGTTTGCATAGGTACTATACCGCACCTATGCAAATCTGTCTTGCTAAATCATCAAAGTTATAGCTGATTTAATCCTGTAAGAAAGGGTTAGTTGCTATCTCTGCCTCAAGAGACGTTTGATTTCCATGTCCTGACAAAATAATGGAGGTTGGATCAAGCTCTGTCTTGAT